>SYBY01000060.1 GCA_005788585.1 Actinomycetota bacterium
CGGGCACCTCGCGCCCCGCGCGTGACGCCGCGCGGACGGGGCCGTCAGCGCCCGATCGCCTCGCCTCCCGGCGACGCGCCCAAGGGCGTGCGCCGGGCCCGGCGGTGGCGCCGCCCGCTGGCGATCGGCGTGCTGCTGCTCTTCATCCTCGCGGTGCTGTGGCTGCTCAACGCGCTGATCCAGCCGTTCGGCGACGAGGGGGAGGGCCGCGTCGCCGTGCGCATTCCCGAGGGCTCCAGCGCCCGGGACATCGGCGACCAGCTCGACGAGGCCGGGGTCATCGACTCCGGCGCCATCTTCGCGCTGCGGGCGCTCGTGGCGGGCAAGCGCGACGATCTGCGCTCGGGCCGGCACGTGCTCGCCGAGAACATGTCCTACGGCGCGGCCCTCACCGCACTGACCACGGTGCCGAAGGCCCAGCCCGCGCCGACGACCGTGAAGGTCACGATTCCCGAGGGCCTGTCGCGGCGCGAGATCGACACCCGCGTCGAGGACACCGATATCCGCGGCGACTACCTCGCCGCCACCGAACGGGCGCCGTCCGGGTTCTCACCGCGCAAGTACGGCGCGCCCCGGCGCCCGCGCTCGCTGGAGGGCTTCCTGTTCCCCGCGACGTACGAGCTGCGGCCCAACCAGACGGTGCGCAGCCTGGTCCGCCTGCAGCTGAACACGTTCGAGCAGAACATCGCCACGGTCAGCATGCGGCGCGCCCGGGCCCGGAACCTGTCGACCTACGACGTCCTGATCATCGCCTCGATGGTCGAGCGCGAGGCCCAGCTTGCCCGCGAGCGCCGCACGATCTCCGCCGTCATCCACAACCGCTTGCGCGCGGGCATGCCGCTCGGCATCGACGCGACCACGCGGTACGCGACGAACAACTGGACCCGGCCGGTGCGCCAGAGCGAGCTCGAGGCCGACTCGGCGTACAACACGCGCAAGAACACAGGGCTGCCGCCGACGCCGATCGGCAACCCGGGCCTCGCGTCGATCAAGGCGGCGGCGAACCCGTCGGGGTCGAAGGCCCTGTACTACGTCGTCAAGCCGGGGACGTGCGGCGAGCACGCCTTCAGCTCCACCGAGGCGCAGTTCCAGCGCGACGTGCAGCGCTACAACCAGGCGCGCGAGCAGGCCGGCGGCAAGTCGCCGACGACCTGTTGACCGGAGAGACCCTGACCGCGCGCTACGGCGTCCTGGGCTGGCCGGTCGCGCACAGCCGGTCGCCCGCGATGATGCAGGCCGCCGGTCTGGCCCGCTACCAGCTGCTGCCCGTCCCGCCCGAGCGGTTCGACGAGACCGTGCGCGCGCTCGCCGGGGCCGGCTTCCGCGGCGCGAACGTCACGATCCCGCACAAGGAGGCGGCGCTCGCGCTGGCCGACGAGGCGACCGAGGCGGCGCGCGCGATCGGCGCGGCGAACACGCTCGAGCTGCGCGAGGACGGCACGATCCGGGCGTCGAACACCGACGCCCCCGGACTGCTCGCGGCGACGGAGGGGCGCCCGCGCGCGAGCGCCGTCGTGCTCGGTGCCGGCGGGAGTGCCCGCGCGGTCGTCTGGGCGCTGCGGTCGGCGGGTGCGGAGGTCGCGATCTGGAACCGGTCGGCGGACCGTGCTCGGCAGCTGGCGCGTGAGCTTGAGGCCACGGCCGTGGACGACTTGCCCGAATTCGCGGATCTACTAGTTAATTGTACGGCTGTTGGGCTCAGCGATCCGTCCACGACATTTTCGTCACTGCCTCTGGATCCCGATGATCTCAGCGGATACGCGACCGTGGTGGACCTCGTCTACCGGCCGGGAGGGACCCCGTTGATCGACGCCGCAGGGGCGGCGGGCGGGGTGACCGTCGATGGGCTGGAGATCCTGGTGCAGCAGGGCGCGCTGAGCTTCACGACCTGGACAGGGCGTGAGGCTCCCGTCGCGGCGATGCGTCGCGCGGTCCGCGACATCTCGCTCCATGGACCCGATCGCCACTCAGACCGATGACCGCGCCGAGCTCGACATCGTCGATGCGCCGGCCGCCGACAGCGCGCCGGTAGCCGCGGCCGCCACGGGCGGGTTCACGCCCCCGCCTCCGGCGCCCGAGCGGCGCGAGGAGGCCGTCACCGACGGACCCTGGGACGGCGTCAGCCGTCCGCGCCCCCGCAACGGCGGCGGGTCCCGGTTCCTCACGGACGTCATCGTCGAGCTCGGCCTCTGCGACGCAGAGCGTGTCGCGCAGGCCGTCGAGAGCGCCCGCACCTCGGGGACCACGCCCGAGCGCCTGCTCGTCGACAGCGGCGCGCTCAGCGCCGACGACCTCGCCCGCGCCGTCGCCGAGCGCCACGGCCTCGACCACCTCGACCTCAGCGTCTTCCAGGTCGACATGGCGGCCGCCCACGTCGTCGACGCGGCCGCGGCCAAGCGCTACCAGGCGGTCCCGGTTGCGTTCATCGACGACCGCACGCTGCTCGTTGCGATGGCCGACCCGGCGAACGTGCTGGCGGCCGACGACATCTCGATGATCACCGGGTATGAGGTGCGCCCGGCGGTCGCGAGCGCCGACGACATCGGGAACCTGGTCTCGCGGCTGAGCCGGCTCGACCACGTCGTGGCCGACACGGGGGCGGAGGCCGCGGCCGAGCAGGAGGCGACGTCCCAGTCGGCCGAGATCCTCGACCTGCGCGAGTCCGCCGAAGATCAGCCGGTCATCAAGCTCGTCAACCAGGTGCTCGCGCAGGCGGTCGAGCAGGGCGCTTCGGACGTCCACTTCGAGCCCGACACCGACGCGATGCGGGTGCGCTTCCGGATCGACGGCGTGCTGAGCGAGGCGACGGAGGTCCCGCAGCGCATGGTCCCGGGTGTGACCTCGCGCCTGAAGATCATCAGCGACCTCGACATCGCCGAGAAGCGCGTCCCGCAGGACGGCCGCGTCGGCCTGACGATCGACGGCAAGCACGTCGACCTGCGCGTCGTCACGCTGCCGTGCGCGCACGGCGAGAACGTGGTGCTGCGCATCCTGGACACGTCGAACGTCGTGCTCGACCTCGACAAGCTCGGCATGGCCGAAGGGGAGCGCGAGCGGTTCACCGAGGCCTTCAGCCAGGCGTTCGGCGCGGTCCTCGTCACCGGCCCGACCGGCTCGGGCAAGTCGACGACGCTCTACGCGGCGCTCGGGCAGCTCAACACGCCCGAGAAGAACATCATCACGATCGAGGACCCGGTCGAGTACCAGGTCGACGGGATCACCCAGGTGCAGGTCAACCCGCGCGCCGGGCTGACGTTCGCCAGCGGCCTGCGCGCGATGATGCGCGCC
>SYBY01000061.1 GCA_005788585.1 Actinomycetota bacterium
AGCACCAGGCACGCCTCGACGATCGCCTTGAGGATCAGGCGCTGCGCCAGCGCGGCGCCCTGCTCAGCTGCCGTACTCATAGAAACCCTTCCCCGTCTTCTGACCCAGGTGGCCGGCCGCGACGAGCTCCTGCATGCCGGGATGGACGAACACGCGGTCGCCGTAGCTGTCGTGCAGGTGCTCGGCGACGTGCAGCACCGTGTCGAGGCCGAGCATGTCGATCAGGCGGAACGGCCCGGCCGGCACGGCGCCGGTGGCCTCCAGGCCCTGGTCGAACTCGGCGAACGCCGCGCCCGACTCGTGCTGGGCCTTCCACAGCTCGCTGACCGCGCTCATGAGGATGCGGTTGACGACGAACCCGGGCGCCTCGCCACACACGATCGGCGACTTGCGGATCTGGCTGACGAACGCGACCGCCGCCTGGACCGTCTCGGGCGACGTCTCCTCCCCCTCGACGATCTCCACCAGCCGCATGCGCGACGCCGGGTAAAAGAAGTGCAGGCCGATGACCTGGTCGGGCCGCGCGGTGACGTCGGCCATCTCGGTGATCGATAGCGCGCTGGTGTTCGAGGCGAGGATCGTGTGGCCGGGGACGAGATCGTCGAGCTCGGCCATAACGGCCTGCTTGATCTCCATGCGCTCGGGCACGGCCTCGATGACGAGGTCGACGGTGCCGAAGCGGTCGTAGCTCAGCGTGCCGTCGATGCGGCCCAGGATCTCGGCGGCGCGTGCGTCGGCGTCCTCCTGGGAGAGCTTGCCCTTGGAGACGAGCTTGGACAGCTGGAGGGCGGTGACCTCGCGGGCTCGATCGAGGCCGGTGTCGATGGCGGCCTGGTCGACGTCCTTGAGGACGACATCGATGTCGGCGGACGCGATGACCTGCGCGATCTCACCGCCCATCGTGCCCGCGCCGACCACGGCGGCGGTGAAGACGAACATGGGCTGGAGTCTAGGCTTCGACCGTGGCCGCCCGCGTTCTCACCCTCCGTGAGCTCAACCGGGCGACGTTGGCCCGCCAGAGCCTGCTCGAGCGGTCGTCGACCGACGACGTCGCCGGGATGCTGCGCCGGGTGGCCGGTCTGCAGGCACAGGAGCCGCGGCCGCCGTTCCTCGGGCTGTGGACGAGGATGGCGTCGTTCACCGCCGAGGACCTCCTCGACGCGCTGCGCACCGGTGCCGTCGTGCGCGCGCCGCTCATGCGCGGGACGCTGCACACGGTCGCCGCCGAGGACTGGGCGCTGTACTTCGGCCCGCCCGACCGCACGCGCAACGTCCTGGGCGAACGCAGCCGCGGCATGGATCCCGAGCCGGTGCTCGCCGCAGCCGACGCGCTGCTGCGCGAGCACGGCCCGATGAGCATGAACGCCCTGCGCCCCCTGCTGGCCGAGCGGTTCCCCGACGAGGACGATCGCGTGATGGGGTACGCCGCGCGGCTGCTGCTGCCACTGGTCATGGTCCCCACCGACGACCGGTGGGGCTACGGGCGCGATCCGGTGTTCGGACTGACGGACCTGGCGCTTCCGCGCAAGCGCGACGACGCCGAGCTCATCCGGCGCTACCTCGCGGCGTTCGGGCCCGCGACCGTCGAGGACATGCAGACGTGGTCGGGGCGCCAGGGACTGCGACCGGTCGTCGAGGCGATGGCCGACGAGCTCGTCACCTTCGATGGTGGGTTCTTCGACCTGCCCGACGCCCCGCGCCCACCGCAGGACGCACCGGGACGCGAGGTCGTCTTCCTCCCTGACTTCGACAACCTCCTGCTCGCCCACAAGGACCGGCGGCGGGTCATCGCCGACGAGCACCGGCCGCTCGTGGCGACGAAGAACCTGCGGATCAAAGCGACGTTCCTCGTCGACGGGATGGTCGCGGGGACGTGGTCGATCAAGGCGACGAAGACGAAGGCGACCGTCACGCTGGAGCCGTTCGGCAAGATCCCACGTGCCGCGGTGCGAGAGGAAGCCGCGGCGGTGGCGAGGTTCCTCGAACCCACCGCGAGCGCGGTGAGCGTCACATAGTGGTCGCTGGAGTGACCACTATCGGACGCTCAGCGGCCGAGCTCGGTGCGTAGCGCGTCGAGCGACACCGCGAACGCCTCCAGCTTCGGCGCCAGGTCCCCGGCCAGCTGCGCGCGTTCGGCCTCCCCCGCTTCGGTCAGCCGGTAGAACCGCCGCGAGCGGCGTTCCGGGTGCTCCCACTCCCCCGCGATCAGGCCCTTGCCCTCCAGGGACCGCAGCAGCGGGTACATCGTGTTCGGGTTGACCGCGAGGAGACCGCCGGACAGCTCGCCGATCCGCTCCATGAGCTGGTTGCCGTACGACGGCCCGTCGCGCAGCAGGTGCAGCACGAGCAGCGGCAGCAGACCCGCCTTGCGCAGCGCGCCCGAGAGGACGTCGGCGCTACCCGCCCCGGATGCCCCCGCGGCCGCGCGCGCCTCGTCCAGCGAGGTGACGTCGGCGACGGCGCGGTCGGTATCAGGGCGTGGTGACACCACGTCGAGTATGGCGCGGTCATCGCCGATCCAGTAGGTTGCTTGAAACAACTCACTTCGAAGGACGCCGATGACCCCCGAGACCGCAACCCGCGAGCGCACCATCGACTGGGAGGACCCCAGGCCGCTCCTCGCCGAGGCCGCCACCATGAGCGGCCTCGAGTACATGCAGCGCCTCGCCGCCGGCGAAATCCCCCCGCCACCCATCGCCAAGCTCATGGGCTTCGAGCTGCCGGAGATCGCGGAGGGCAACGTCTCGATCTCCTGCGTACCCCAGGAGTGGCACTACAACCCGATCGGGATGGTGCACGGCGGCCTGGCCGCGACCATGCTCGACACCGTCCTGGGGATCTCGGTCCACACGACGCTCGCCGCCGGCGAGGCGTACACGACCGTGGACCTGCACGTGCAGTACCTCCGGGCGATGTCCGTGGACACGGGCCGCGTGAAGGCCACCGGCGAGATCGTCCACCGCGGGCGGAAGATCGCGACCGCCGAGGGCCGCCTGACCGACGCCGACGGCAAGCTCATCGCCACCGGCATCACCACCTGCCTGATCCTCTGAGAACGACGAAGGCCGCCCCGGAGGGCGGCCTTCGCACGACAATCCGACGACGCTGCGACCTAGGCGGTAGCGGGCGTCTCCGCGCGGCGCGGCAGCAGCGTCTCGCGCGCGATGACGAGGCGCTGGATCTGCGACGTGCCTTCGTACAGCTGCATGATCTTCGCGTCACGCATGAGCTTCTCGACGGGGTACTCCTTGATGAAGCCGTAGCCGCCGTAGACCTGCACGGCGTCCGTGGCGATCTCCATC
>SYBY01000423.1 GCA_005788585.1 Actinomycetota bacterium
AGCGGCTGCGCCGCTCGGGCGTATGACACGATCCTCCGCGCCCATGCGCCTGTTCGCCCTGCGCGGCGCGACGACCGTCGACGCCAACGACCGCGAGAAGATCCTCGCCGCCACCGAGGAGCTCCTCCGCGAGATCCTCGAACGCAACGCGCTCTCGACCGAGGACGTCGTGAGCTGCATCTTCAGCATGACCGAGGACCTCGACGCGGAGTTCCCGGCCGTCGCCGCCCGCACGCTGGGCTTCAACCAGGTCCCGCTGCTCTGCACCCGGGAGATCCCGGTGCCCGGGTCGCTGCCGCAGGTCATCCGGATCCTCATGCACTTCCACGCCGACCCCGCGCACGAGACAAAGCACGTCTACCTGCGCGAGGCGGCCAAGCTGCGCGCCGACCTCAGCGGAGCGCAGTAACGGGCTCGCGCACGCCGCCGTGCTCGTATGCGGCGGGGTCGAACGTGCGGGTGCGGTGGCCGTACTCGACGTGCGAGCCGACCCAGACCTGCGTGACCTTCCCGCTGTCGGTCGTGTACCAGCCGGGGCAGCCGGCGGCGAACGACGTGTGCTGCATCCGCTCCTGCAGCCGCCGGTTGAACGCGTCGTGGACCTCGGGCCTGACGTCGACCCAGCCGCCGGTGCGGCCGAGGTGCTCGATCGCTTCGCGCATGTAGTGCGCCTGGCGCTCGACGAGGTAGACGATGGTGTTCGTCAGGCTGCCGGTGTTCGGCCCGTAGGACATGAACCGGTTGGGGAAGCCGGGCGTGGTGAGGCCCAGGTAGGCCTCGGGCCCGTCGTGCCAGGCCTCGCGGATGTGCTTGCCGCCGCGGCCGCGGATGTCGATGGGTGAGAGGTACTCGGTGGCCTTGAAGCCCGTGCACCAGACGACGACATCGGCGTCGACCGTCGTGCCGTCGCCGCACACGATGCCCGTGGGCGTCATCTCCGTGACCGCCTCGCCGAGCAGGTCGACGTCCTCGCGGGCGAGCGTCGGGTACCAGTCGTTGGAGAGCAGCAGGCGGTTGCAGCCGAAGGTGTAGTCGGGCGTGGCGGCGGCGACCTTCTTCGGGTCCTTCAGGGTCTTCTTGATGTGGTGCCGCCGCTCGCGGGCCCACAGGCCGCGCAGCCAGTCGAAGCTCGACTTCACCGAAGGCGCACGCACCTCGAACCACCACCACATGAGGTCGTGGTAGAGCCGCGGCACGCCGGGGATCTTCATGATCGCCCGCTCGAGCGCGCCGACCTTCCAGTCGTACTTGTTGACGACCCAGCTCGGGTCACGCTGGATGACGGTCAGGTGCGCGACCTCGTCGACGATGGCGGGGACGAGCTGGATCGCGCTGGCGCCGCCGCCGCCGACGGCGACGCGCGAGCCGGCGATGTCCACCGTGGGGTCCCATTCGGCGGAGTGCATGTGGTGTCCGGCGAACGTGTCGAGCCCGGGGATCGGCGGGATCGCGGGCTCGGAGAGCTGGCCGGTGGCGCAGATGACGACGTCGGCGGTGTGCGTGTCTCCGGCTTCCGTCTCGACGGTCCACGTCGCGGCGTCCTCGTCGAAGGTCGCCGCGGTTACCTTCGCGCCGAACCGGACGTGGGGGAGGATGCCGAAGTCGCGTGCGACGGCGTCGAGGTACTCGCGGATCTCCTCCTGGCGCCCGTAGCGGTGCTTCCAGTTCCCGTTCAGCGCGAAGGAGAACTGGTAGATGATCGACGGGACGTCGCACGCGGCGCCCGGGTACGCGTTGGCCTGCCAGACGCCGCCGACATGGTCGTGGCGCTCGAGGATCGTGAAGGTCTCGATGCCGTGGCGCTTGAGCTCGATCGCGGCGGCCAGACCGCCGAAGCCGGCGCCGATGATGATCACGGACGGACTGCTCGACATGGGGGCATCATCGGCAGCCGCGGCGTCCGGCACCATGCCTGGGCCGGACGACCTATTGTCATTTTCGGACATGGAGACCGCACCGGCATGGGATTTCCGCCGCGGCCCCGCGGGCGCACGGCTGCTCGTCGAGGTGGGCCGTGACCACGGCGTCGGGGCCGCGGCGAGCCTCGCGGGCACCGGGCTGACCGAGGACGACCTGGCGCGTGAGGACACTGAGGTCGAGGCCGGCCAGGAGCTGGCGATCGCTCGGAACATCGGCGACCGGCCCGGTCTGGGCGCGGATGCCGGTTCGCGGTACACGCTGGGCAGCTTCGGCATGGCGGGCTTCGCGCTGCTGACTGCGGCGACGGGGCGGGACATGCTGCGGCTGGGGGTGCGGTTCGCGCCGCTGTCGTTCGCGTTCATCCGGCCGTCGCTGCGCGAGGACGCGAGCGGGGCGGTGGTGCTGCTCCACGACGAGGAGATCCCGGCGGACGTCAGGGGACTGTTCGTCGAGCGGGAGATCACGAAAGTGGGGCGGCTGGTGCCCGCGCTGTTGGGCGCGTCGGGCGCGGTGCATCTGCGGACGTCGTTCGACGGCGCCCGCGCCGCGGCGTTGCGGGCGGCGCTGCCCGGGGTGGACCTGCGGACAGCTGCGCCGTGCCATGAGCTGGTGGTCGACCGCGCTGCGCTGGATGCGCCGCTGCCCCAGGCCGACCCGTTCACGGCTGCGGCGCTCGAACGTCAGTGCGCGGAACTGCTCGACCGCCGACGGGCGCGGACGGGCGTGGCCGCGGCGGTACGGGCGAAGCTGCTCGCCGACCTGGCGTCGCCGCCGTCGATGGAAGATGTCGCGGGTGCGCTGCACGTGGACGTGCGGACGCTGCGGCGTCGCCTCGCCGACGAGGACACGTCGTTCCGGGCGCTGACCGAGGAGGTCCGCGGCACGCTGGCGACCGAGCTGCTGCGCTCTGGTGGGCTGACGGTGCAGGAGGTGGCGGCGCGGTTGGGGTACCACGACGCGGCGGGGTTCACGCGGGCGTACCGGCGGTGGACGGGCACGACCCCGGGCCGCGCCCGCGCCGTGCCGCACGGCAGATCGACGTCGCTATAGCAACGCCGATCTGCCGTTCAGTCCTTGTACGGGTCGAACGTGTCCGCCGCCGCCATCGCCACCCCGATGGGGCGCAGCCGGTGGCGGATCACCACGCTGTCGGCGTGGTGGGTCAGCACCTCGTCGAGGCGCTTGTACGCGGCGGGCGCCTCGTCGGCCGCCCCGCCGCGCAGCTCGATGCCGCGCTCGCGCAGCTCGGACTCCACGGCCGGGAAGTCGACCGCGCCACCGACCCGCACACGGGTCCGGCGGGCCTTCGTCGCCCCCGGCGCGGCGAGCGCCTCGGCTTCGGTCTCGTACGCCGTGTCGTCGTCGCGCACGTTGTTGACCCACCGCTTGCGCAGCCGCCCCGCGGCCTTCGTCCGGCTCAGCGCCCGTCCCGCCCCGTGGACGGTGGAGCGCAGCGCGGCCCCGGCCTGTGGCGTGTCGACCCCCTCGAGGATCACCGCGTCCTCGCCCATCGAGGCGCCGACGAAGCCGAGCTGACCGGGGAACGCGGGCGTGCAGCCCTTGCGGACGACCCACAGCTCGTCCTCGCCGTGGCGCTCACGCCAGGCGAAGTTGTGGTGGTTGTGCACCTCGAGGGTGGACTGCGCGCCGAGGATCTCGAGCACGCGGTCGACGACGACGTCGCGCCCGGCGTATGCGTACCGACCCGCGAGGGTCATGGCCGCGATGTACGCCTGGCCGAGGTCGGAGTCGACCGCGAAGAGCACCGGCGGGCTGTCCATCTCGCCATCGCGGGCCTGGCCGTCGAACGGCAGGCCCTGCGCGAGCGCGAGGAAGCCCGACGCCGTCTTGTGCCCGAAGCCCCGCGAGCCGAAGTGCACGCCCACCCACACGAAGCCCCCCTCATCGGCGAAGAGGTCGACGTAATGGTTGCCCGCGCCCACGGTCCCGAGCTGCTTGGCCGCGAGGTCGCGCAGCTGACGCTGCGGCGCGAAGTCGGCAGCGGCGACCGCGTCGATCACGGGGTGGTCGACGGGCTCGTCGTTGCGCCGGCCCACGCCGAAGCTGATCCGCTGCACGACCTCGTCCATCAGCCGGGCGAGGTCGGCCTCGATGTCGGTGAGCCGCAGGTCGGTGCGCACGGCCTTGTTCCCGCACCCGATGTCGTAGCCGACGCCGGACGGGGAGATGTGGTCGCGGTAGCCCACGGCGCCACCGATCGGCTGCGAGTAGCCGACGTGGCCGTCCGCGCACAGGACGCCGACGGCGCCCTCCTCGGCGGCCACGCAGCGCTCGAGCTGCTCGATGGTGCGGTCCTCGTGGAGACCGATGACGGTGATGCTGGACATGACTCCTCGAATCAGGCGCCGAACGGCAGATACCCGTCGCTATAGCAACGTCGATCTGCCGTTCGGCGCGGTTGGGGTGGTGGGCGGGCGGGCGCGCCGGACCTACAGGCGCGCCCGCCACCGCAGCGCTTCACGCGCGACGTCGGCCAGGGCCGCGTCGAGCGCGCCGCGCTGTCCCGTCGCGCGGGAGAGGGCCACGCGACGGACGGCTTCGGCGAGCGCCTCCGGGGTGCCGACCGCACTGAGCTGCGATACGACAACCGCCGGGGCGTCCGCCTCGACCGAGCGCCGAGGCGCGGGACCCGGCCGGCGCGGGGTC
>SYBY01000424.1 GCA_005788585.1 Actinomycetota bacterium
CCACCCGCGCCGGATGCGGCGCACGTCGATATCCTCGCGCGACCGATGACCGAGCCGAACATCCAGGAAACCGCAGGCGTCACCGCTCCCGGGGCGGTGCGCGTCCGCCGCGCACTCCTGTCCGTGTCGGACAAGCGCGGCGTCGTCGACTTCGCCAAGGGGCTGTCCGAGCTCGGCATCGAGCTCGTCTCCACCGGCGGCACCGCGAAGGAGCTGATGGACGCCGGCCTCGAGGTCCGCACGATCAGCGACCTGACCGGCTTCCCGGAGATCATGGACGGCCGCGTCAAGACGCTGCACCCGAAGCTGCACGCGGGCCTGCTCGGCGTGCGTTCCAACGAGGAGCACGTCAAGACCGCGGACGAGCACGACATCGAGTGGGTCGATCTCGTGTGCGTCAACCTCTACCCGTTCGAGCGCACGGCGGCCAGCCGGGGCGCCACGGAGGACGAGGTCGTCGAGCAGATCGATGTCGGCGGCCCCACGATGATCCGCGCGGCGGCGAAGAACCCCGCGTTCGTCGGCGTCGTCGTCAAGCCGGAGTCCTACGACGCCGTGCTCTCCGAGCTCGAGGAGTTCGACGGCACGCTGTCCATGCCCACGCGCGAGGCACTCGCCGCTGACGCGTTCGCGCTGACCGCGCGGTACGACACGGCCATCGCCCGCTGGTTCTCCGAGAAGCACGACGACTTCCCGCAGCTCTTCGCCCGTGCGTACGAGAAGGTCACCGACCTCTCCTACGGCGAGAACACGCACCAGCGCGCCGCGTACTACTCCGAGGTCGGCGCGCGCATGCACGTGCTCAGCCAGGTCGAGCAGCATCACGGCAAGCAGCTCTCCTACAACAACCTGCTCGATCTCGACAGCGCCCGCGCGCTCATCTCCGAGTTCGAGGTCCCCGCCTGCGCGATCATCAAGCACAACAACCCGTGCGGGGTCGCGCTCGGCGCCACGCCGCTGGAGGCCTACGACAAGGCGTTCGCGGGCGACCCGCTCAGCGCGTTCGGCGGCGTCATCGCGCTGAACCGCAAGGTCGACAAGGAGACGGCGCAGAAGCTCGTCGACCAGTTCGTCGAGGTGCTCATCGCGCCGGGGTACGACGAGGACGCGATGTCGATCCTCACGGCGAAGCCGAACACGCGGATCCTGGAGGACGGCGAGCGCCGCAAGCCGCGTGTCGGCGAGCCGGCCATCCGCCAGCTCGCCGGCGGCCTGCTCGTACAGGACCGGGACACGGGCATCGAGGACCGCACGGAGATGGAGGTCGCGACCACGCGCCAGCCGTCCGAGCAGGAGTGGAGCGAGATGCTCTTCGCCTGGCGCGTGTGCAAGCACGTGCGGTCGAACGCGATCGTCCTGGTGAAGGACCTCGCGACGATCGGGATCGGCGCGGGCCAGATGAGCCGCGTCGACAGCGTCCGGATCGCCGTCGACAAGGCGCGGATCGGCTCGCTGCAGGGCAGCGCGCTCGCCAGCGACGCGTTCTTCCCGTTCGCGGACGGGCCGGAGCTCGCCATCGCCGCGGGCGTGTCGACCATCATCCAGCCGGGCGGCAGCAAGCGCGACCGTGAGGTCGTCGAGGCCGCGGACAAGGCGGGCATCTCGATGGTGCTCACCAACCGCCGGCACTTCCGCCACTAACTGCTGAGAACGCCGCCCGGGTCTCAAGCGGGGGCCACAGTACGCCGAAGTACGGTGGGATGGACGCTCCCGCCGCTACGCGACCCGTGCCCGAGGCGCCGAAGCTCGCCGATCTGCAGGTCCTGCGCAAGCTCGCGGCGCTGGGCTTCCTCGCCGGGGCCCTGCTCGACGTGGGCACCCTGGTCCTGCCGGATCCCGACCCGCGCGATCACACCCACATGCTGCTCATCGCGCTGCTCCCGCTGACGTTCGGGCTGGTGCTGCTGTTCGGACGCCGGCTCTCCGACCAGGCGATCAAGCTGATCGCCGTCTCCGGCGGGATCCTCACCATCAGCGCGATGGTCGCCGTGATCCTGCCGCTCGGGGCCGCGCTGATGTTCTACTGCTGGCCTGCGATGACGGCCGGGTACTTCTGCACCCGCCGCGAGCTGATCGGCAACCTCGTCCTCCTCGCGGTGACCTGCGGGGCCGCGCTCGCCGTGAGCCGATCGCAGGAGATCACCGGCAGCACCTGGGGCGTGACCGTGAGCATCTCGGTGATCGTCGCGCTCGGCGTCTCCGGGCTCGTGCGCCGGAACGTCGCGCTGCTCGAGCAGCTGCACGAGGTCGCGACGGTCGACGCGCTGACGGGCCTGCTGAACCGCCGGGCGTTCGAGCCCATCCTCGAGCAGGAGGTCGCGCGCAGCCGTCGCGCCGGTGTCCCGGTGAGCGTCGTGCTGTTCGACCTCGACCACTTCCAGCTCGTCAACGACCGCTTCGGCCACGCGGCGGGCGACAGCGCCCTCCAGCGGTTCGGCGCACTGCTGCAGCGCGAGACGCGGGTGACCGACGTTGCCGCCCGCACCGGCGGCGAGGAGTTCGCCGTGCTGCTCTTCGGCACCGACACCGACGGCGCGCGCTCGTGGGCGGAGGGCGTGTCGGCGCTGCTCATCGCGGACACGATCGATGACGACATCGCGCTGTCGACGAGCGCCGGCGTCGCCACGCTCGGCGGCACCCTCACGACGCCGGACGAGGTGGTGCTGGCGGCCGATCGCGCGCTCTACGCGGCGAAGGCGGCCGGCCGGCGCCAGGTCGTCGTCGCGAGCCCCGAGCACCAGCGCGTGCTCACCGTCGCGGCCTGAACCACACCGTTTGGTGTGGGTGCGCGCACCCGCCGTCGGCGGCGCGCCGCCCCGCGTTCGGCCACACTGCATGGGTGACCAAGGTCCTCATCGCCGATGACCAGGTGCTGCTGCGCGGCGGGCTGCGCGCCATGCTCGAGGCCGAGGGCGACATCGAGGTCGTCGCCGAGGCGGGCGACGGGGCGGAGGCGGTCGAAGAGGCCCTGCGCACCCACCCCGACGTCATCCTCATGGACGTCCGCATGCCGAAGCTCGACGGGATCGAGGCCACCCGTCGCCTCCTGGCCGCCGGCTCGCGCGCACGCGTCCTCGTCATCACGACCTTCGACCTCGACGAGTACGTCTTCGAAGCGCTGCGCGCCGGCGCCGCGGGCTTCCTGCTCAAGGCCGCGCCGCCGGGGACCCTCGTGCAGGCGGTGCGCACGGTCTCCGCCGGCGAGTCGCTGCTCGACCCCTCGGTGACCCGCCGGCTCGTCGAGCACTTCCTCGCGCGCCCACAGCCCGACGAGGACACGCAGCGACGCCTGGACGACCTGACCGAGCGCGAGCGCGAGGTCCTCGTGCTGCTCGCGCGGGGGATGTCCAACGACGAGATGGGCGAGCGGCTCTTCCTCAGCCCGGCGACGGTGAAGTCGCACGTGACGCGCATCCTGGGCAAGCTCGGGGTCCGCAGCCGCGTGCAGGCGGTGGTGCTGGCGTACGAGACGGGCCTCGTGCGGCCGGGTGACGCCGGGCCGTGAGCGGCGCGCTGCGCTGGCTGCGGCTGTCCGCAGGCGACGCGGCGATCACGGTCGCTGTCGCGACGTGGGCGGTGCTGGAGGCCCTGACCCTCGGAGGCGAGGTCTCCATCGGGTGGCGCGTGGTCTTCGCGATCTCGGTGACCGGCGCCATGGCGCTGCGGCGGCGCTGGCCGGGGGCGGCCCTCACGGTCGCGCTGGGCGCCTTCCTGCTGGACATCCTCGTGGACGTCCTCCCGATCGAGGCGGTCACGCCGTTTCAGCTCCTGCCGCTCGCGACGTATGCCGTCGCGGCGTTCGGGGCGAATCGCGCGCTCGCGGGCATCACGGCGCTGCTCGCGGTCCCGCTCCCGGTCGTGATGTTCGGGCCGCTGGCGCAGGACGGTCCCGTGACCACGAGGGACATCGTCAGCCTCGTGGTCGTCCAGTCGGTCGCTGCCGGCGCGGGCTGGGCGGTCCGCCGGCGGCGTGAGGAGGCCGAGCGGCAGGCCGAGAGCCTCCGGGCCGCCGGGCTCGGCGCCGATGCACTCGTCCGCGAGGGCGTCGAGGAGGAGCGGGCCCGGATCGCTCGGGAGCTCCGGGCGATCGTGGCGCGGGCCCTGTCGGCGATGGAGGCTCGGCTGCGACATCTCGAGACGGCGGGCGCCGGAGGTCTGGCGGCGACGGCGGCGGACCTGCAGGTCCGGGCGTCCGCCGTGATGACGGACCTGCAGCGCCTGCTCGGGGTCCTGCCCGACCAGCAGGCCGGCGTCGCGCTGCCGGTGTCCGCGGACGCCGCGGTCGCCGCCGCACGGGTGCGTGGCTGGCGCGTGCGGCTGGATGGCGACGGCGGCCGGGCCGACGCGTCCGCCGGTTCCGTGCTGGCCGCCGGGCGCGTGGTCGAGGAGGTCCTGGCCGGCGACCCTCCGCCCGACGGCCAGCCGGTCGTCGTACGCGCCGACCGCGTGAACGACGGCGTCCGCGTCAGGGTGTC
>SYBY01000425.1 GCA_005788585.1 Actinomycetota bacterium
GAAGGTCGTCGAGGCGATCCGCGAGCAGGCCGGGCAGCTCATCCACACGAGCAACCTCTTCTACACCGAGCCGATGATCCGGCTGGCCGACCGGCTGCGGCGCAGTTCGCTCGGCGGCCGCGTGTTCTTCACGAACTCGGGCGCCGAGGCGGTCGAGGCGGCGCTGAAGCTCGCCCGGCGGGCCAAGACGGGCGGGGAGATCGTCGTCGTGCACGGCGGTTTTCACGGGCGGACCTACGGCGCGCTGAGCGCGACGCCGCAGGAGAGCAAGCAGGCGCCGTTCGCGCCGCTGGTTCCCGGGTTCGTCGCGATCCCGCCGACGATCGAGGCGCTGAACCGCGCGGTGAACGACCGGACCGCCGCGGTGCTCCTGGAGCCCATCCAGGGCGAGTCGGGCGTGCACCCGATCCCGCTGGAGGTCCTGCGCGCGGCGCGCGAGGCGTGTGACGTCCACGGCGCGGCGCTGATCTTCGACGAGATCCAGACCGGCCTGGCGCGGACGGGTTCGATGTGGGCGTGGCATCAGCTCGGCGTCGAGCCGGACGCGATGACCACGGCCAAAGCGCTCGGCGGCGGCCTGCCAATCGGCGCGCTCATCACGGGCCCGGGGTTCGAGGAGGTCCTCCAGCCCGGCGATCACGGCTCGACGTTCGCGGGCGGGCCGGTGCCGTGCGCGGCGGCTCATGCGGTGCTCGACATCGTCGAGGACCCGGCGCTGCACGCGCGGATCAAGGAGCTCGGTGAACGGCTCCGCGAAGGGCTGAAGGATCTGCCGCATGTCGTGGCGGTCCGTCAGCGGGGGCTGATGGTCGGCTTCGACGTCGAGGACGTCGTGGCCCCGGAGCTCGTCACCCGCCTGCTGACCGAGCACCGGCTCGTCGCCAACGCGACCGGCCCCGCGACCGTCCGCCTGCTGCCGCCGCTGATCATCGGCGAGGCCGAGATCGACACCGCGCTCGAGAGGATCTCCGCAGCACTGGTCTGATGCCGGGCGTAATCGCGCGGGCCTTCGCTCGTTCAGACGGTATGCGCACCATCACCACCACCGCCGCCCTGACCCTCGCCGCCGCGCTCGCCCTGCCCGCGACCGCCGCGCTCGCGTTCTCCGACGACCTCGACCCGAGCTACGGCACGAACGGGCGGGCCGCGCTGTCGGCGGGCAACCAGTACACCGAGGTCGATGATTCAATCCACCACGACGGAAAGGTGGTGATCGCCGGCCTGACCAAACACAACGACGAGCGCCAGATCTACATCGCGCGCGTTGACGCCAACGGCGCTCCGGACCCGTCGTTCGGCAGCGGTGGCACGACCCTCACCGATCTCGCCCCGGGCCTGTGGGAGGGCGTGGCGGCCGTCGAGCGCCAGGCCGACGGCCGGTACCTCGTCGCGGGCTACAGCGACGTCGTCGTCAACGGGGAGACCCAGCATCGCGTGACGCTCGTGCGCTACAACGCGAACGGGTCGCTGGACAACGGCAAGGCCGGCGACAGCACGCCCGGCGACGAGTACGGCGTCGACGGCATCACCAAGTGGCTGCCCTCGGGTACGCAGTCGGCATCGGCGTGGCAGATGGTGCTCGACGCCGACGGCAAGGCGATGGTCGTCGCGAGCACGTTCGGCGACGGCACGAAGATCCAGCGCTTCACGACGACTGGCGCGCTCAGCGGCGCGACCGTCGACGTCCCGGCGAACACCGGGATCGGCGAGGGCGAGATCGTCCGGTCGGGCAGCGACTACTACGCCCTGACGGACACGGGCGGCGTCAGCATCTACAAGCTCGGCCCGTCGCTCCAGGTCACGAGCGGGTGGGGGACGAGCGGGCGCGTCACGTTCCCCAGCTCCGACGGGTGGAGCCCGATGGACATGGACCAGGCGCCCGACGGCGACCTCGTCGTCGCCGGGTCGTTCAGCGGCGGCAACGCGGCGATGACCGGGCGGGTCAACCTCAACGGGACGGTCGACACCACGTACGGCGGCAAGGGCACCGGTACGGCCGCGCTCGATCTCGGTCGCAAGGCGCACTACTTCCAGGGCATCGAGGTCATGTCGACGGGCCGCATCGTGCTGGCCGGATACGGGCAGGGCGACCGCGACGAAGTCGTCGTCTCGCGCCTGCTCGCCAACGGCACGCCGGACGCGTCGTTCGGCCCGATGGGCACCGTCATCGCCGGCGCGCTGCCGCAGGACGCCGAGGGGGCCTGGGGCTCCACGCCGTTCGTCGACGGCTCTGGCCGCATCCTCGTCGCGACGGAGGCCCGGGACAGCGGCAGCGTGCCGCGGGCGACGACCATGCGCTTCGTGGGCGGCTACTCGCCGCGTCACAGCGGCGCGTGGCGGGTCATGCCCGACCAGCCCCCGATCGTCGGCGACACACTCACGTGCGACCCGGGAGCGTTCGCCGGCGTGCCGGCCTACCAGGTCCAGTGGTACCGCAACTCGGGTCAGAAGCTCGGCACGAGCCAGACCGAGAAGGCGACCGCCGCGCTCGTGGGCCAGGTGCTCTGGTGCGAGATGACGGCCGCCTACGGCAACGATCTGCATTCGCCGCTGCTCGTCACGCCGCTCACCGCGAAGGTGGCCAACCCGCCGGCGCCGCCGAAGCCCGTGACGCCACAGTCGCCCAAGCCGGTCACGCAGACGCCGATGACACCGCAGCCGGTCGTCATCCAGCAGTCGACGCAGCCGGTCACCACGACGGGCTCCCCGGAGCCGCGCCCGGCGTTCCGGTACCGGGTCAGCGGCCTGAAGGCCAAGAAGCGGAAGCTCCATGTCACCCTCACGCTGCCCTCCGCCGGCTGGGTCCGTGTGTACGGCCTGACGGGCGGGAGGACCGTGCTGTCGCTGAGCAAGCGCTACGCAGCGGGGCGCCGGACCATCGTGGTGGGCCTGAACGCGAAGGGCCGCAGCCTGCTGCGCAAGAAGGGCAAGCTGAGGGTCGCGGTGACGCTCAGCGCGGGTTCGAGCGCCGGTGTCTCCGGCGGGACGACCCGGACGTCGATCACCATCAGGTAGCGCGCGTCCTCGCCTCGCAGGTCCCGGATAACCTGCGGGGCGAGATGACCGAAGAGCACCCCACCACGCCCGTCCGCACCGAAGTCCGGCACGTCGCCGACCCCAACCGCGTGCGCGTGGCCAGCTACCTGGCCGAGCCCGAGGAGGTGGGGCGCGTCCTGCTGCTGTACAGCGGCGGCCTGGACACCAGCGTCATGCTCAAGTGGATCCAGGACGAGTACGAGGCCGAGGTGGTCGCACTCACCGTCGAGCTCGGCCAGCCCGGCGAGGACTACGACGTCGTCAAGGGCAAGGCGATCCAGCTCGGCGCCATCGAGGCGATCGTCCACGATGCGCGCCAGGAGTTCGCCGACGAGTACCTGATCCCCGCGATCAAGGCGAACGTCAACTACGGCGACGGCTACCCGGCGTTCACGTCGCTCGGCCGGCCGCTCATCGCCAAGCTCGCCGTCGAGTACGCCCGCAAGCACGGCTGCGACACCATCGCGCACGGCTGCACGGGCAAGGGCAACGACCAGGTCCGCATCGAGGCGACCGTCGCGACGCTCGCACCGGAGCTGAAGGTCATCGCGCCGGTGCGCCAGTGGAAGATGGGTCGCGACGAGGAGATCGCCTACGCCAACCAGCACGGCATCCCCGTGAAGGGCGGCAGCGAGGGCGTCGCGCCGTACTCGATCGACGACAACCTCTGGGGCCGCTCGTCCGAGGGGCGCTGGATCGAGGACCTCACGCACGCGCCCGATGACGACGTCTTCCAGCTCGTCACCCGGCCCGAGCTGGCGCCCGACGAGTCGGAGATCGTGACCGTCACGTTCGAGCGCGGCGTCCCGGTCGCCCTCAACGGCGAGGAGCTCGGCATCGTCGAGCTCATCGAGAAGGCCGCGGAGCTCGGCATGAAGCACGGCGTCGGCATCCTCGATCACATCGAGGATCGCATCGTCGGCCTGAAGGTCCGCGACATCTACGAGGTCCCGGCGGCGGCGATCATCCTGCCCGCGCACAAGGAGCTCGAACGGCTCACGGGCACGATCCACCAGAACCAGTTCAAGCCCGGTCTGGATCAGAAGTGGGCCTACCTCGTCTACGCCGGCCTGTGGTGGGAGCCGCTGCGCCTGGACCTGCAGGCATACATCGACCACGTCAACGAGCGGGTCACCGGCACGATCGGGATGAAGCTCTACAAGGGCAGCGCGCGGGTGGTCACCCGCGAGAGCCCGAACGCGGTGTACGACGCGTCGCTCGCGTCGTTCGCCGAGTCGGGCGGCCTGTTCGCCCAGGACGCCTCGCCGGGGTTCATCGAGCTGTGGTCGCTGCAGTCGCGGCTGGCGTGGCAGATGCGCGAGCGCGACGGCGACAACGGCTGATCGGGACGTCCGGCCCCGCCCCGCCTGAAGGCGGGGCGGAGCACGGGACGGTTCAGGCCGCGAGCAGCATGTGCTGCGCGACGCCCTTGCGGGCGCGGTGCAGCAGCTGCGCGGTGGCGTTCACGTTGAGTCCGAGTTCGTCGCCGACCGTGGCCACGGGCTCTCCGAGCCACGACACGCGGACGAGTGCCTCGCGCTGGCGGTCGGGGAGCGACCTGATGGCCGCGCGCACCTGACGGGCGATCTCCTGCTGCTCGACGCGCTCGGCGGTGCCCGCTTGGGTGTCGGCCAGCGTCTCCGACTCGTCCAAGGGCGTCGCGTCGTGACGGGACCGGCGCCGCAGGACGTTCAGCGCGTGGTGGCGGGCGGCGACCCGCACGTACCCGCGCAGGTTCAGCGATTCGGGATCAAGCGACGGCAGGCGCTTGACCGTGGCGAGCAGGGTGTCCTGGGCCACGTCCGCGGTGTCGTGCGGGCAGCGCAGGATGGCGAGGCAGGTGTGGTGCGCTTCTGCCCAGCAGATGCGAAACAGCCGCTCGACGGCCAACGGGTCGCCTGCGACGGCGGCGCGGACGAGCGCGGCGTCGTCGTCAGGTTCACGCAGCCAGGGGCACGACGATGCAACGCTGGGGCGGGGCTTAGTGGTGAACATGCGGCGATCCTGCCGTGAGATGGGCACCATGTCAACCGGGACGCCATGAGCTTGTTCCCGGTGTCCGGAATCAGCTCGGCAGGCGCTGCGCGACCGGCGCGGGCAGGCGGTCGCGCCCCAGGAGGACGCCGATCAGCACCCCGACGATGGCCGCCGCGAGCAGCGGGCCGGGGCGCGTCGCTGCACGCACCTTTGGATCGAGGTACCAGGCCGCGCCCCGCCAGGTGAGAAAGCCCAGCACCTTGACGGGAACCACCGCGGCGAGCCAGAGGATCAGCCAGCGCTTGGGCGACCACGGCGGGAGCTGGTGGCGGGCGAACAGGCGCGCCCCATACCGCGCGAGCCAGCCGACGATCGTGTACCGGGAGGGCAGCATCGTGCGGAATCTACCCCCTCCGAACCGTCCGCACGCCCACGTACGGTCTCGCCCATGGTTCCTGCCGTCCCGCCCGAGTTCGCCCCCGTCGAGGTCGACCGCGTCGTGTGGTCGCCGACCGGTCCCGACAGCGGGACCGTCGAAGTCGTCGTCGAAGGCCGGTGGCGCGGCGCGCCGCTGCCCACGACGCCGCTGCTGCTCGTCGAGGAGGCCGGACTGCGCCGGCGCTTCGGCGCGCGCGGCGAGCAGCTCCCCGGGCCGTCAGGGGCGTTCAGCGCGGCGTTCACGCTGCCCTCGCGGCTGCGCGGCGAGCTGCAGGCCGGCGCCGCACTGCGGCTCGGCGCCGCGGAGATGTCCCTACCCGCGGCGCGTGTGGGCGCGACAGTCGGGGCCGACGTCATCGAGCCGTCGGTGCTCATGGATCGCCGTGCGATGCGCGAGGAACCCGCAGCACTGACCGAGCGGATCGAGCGCGAGCGCGATGCCCGCGCGCGGGCCGAGGCCGAGCGCGATGCGCTGGCCCAGGAGATCGCGGCCGCCCGCACGGCGGCGCCCGCGGAGGGGGTCGAGCTCGAGGAGCTGCGCCGCCTGCGCGCCCGTGTCGACGACCTCAACGACGCGCTGATGACCCTCGCAGGGGAGCTGCGCGTGCGGCTGCGCGACGAAGCGGCGGCCCGGTGGGTCGCCGAGGCCGAACTGCGGACCGAGCGCGCCCACATCGGAGCGCTGCAGGCCGAGGTGTCCTCGCTGCGCGGCGAGCGTGTCGCGCCCGCTGCCCCCGCCGCGCTGCCGCCCGAGCTGGCGCCGCCGCCTGACGCCGAGGCCACGATCGCGAACCTCGGACGCGCCGCCGAACGCCTGCGCGAGCGCGCC
>SYBY01000062.1 GCA_005788585.1 Actinomycetota bacterium
CGCGTCCGCGTCGTAGTCGACCGTGGCCTTCTCGGTCGCGTAGTTCACGGTGGCGGTGACGCCGTCGAGCTTGTTGAGCTTGCGCTCGATGCGGTTCGCGCACGACGCGCACGTCATGCCGGTGATCGGCAGCTCGACGTGCTCGGCGGGCGGGTTGGCGCTGGTGGTGCTCATGGCTACGCCACCTCCTGGGTGAACGCGACGGTCTGGATCTCGCCGTCGACCTGGAACTGCAGGAACAGGCGGTACGCGCCCGTGGTGGGGAACGTGGCCTCGAAGCCGATGCCGTCCCCGTGCTCGGTGGGGTGCACGTGCAGGAACGCGAGGTCGCCTTCGCGCAGCGCGACGAGGTGGCCGCCGGCGCCGAGGTACGGCTCGGTGGCGACGGGGCGCCCGTCCTTCGTGACGGTGAACCGCAGCTCGGCTTCCTCGCCCTGCCGTGTGGGCGGCGTGTCGAGGCGGACGTCGTAGCCGCCGTCGCTCACCGCGGTCGTCTCCGGCGTCGGCAGCGCGCGGAGATCCGCGGGGCCGTCGACGCGCAGGTCGGCGGCGAGCGTCACCGGCTCCTCGCCGTAGGAGAAGTCGGCGAACACGCGGTACGAGCCCGCGTCGTCGAGGCGCACGTCGGCGCTCCACGTGCCGTCTGCCGCCATGGTCGGGTGCAGGTGCTGAAAGCCGGTGAGATCGCGGCGGGCGACGATGAGGTGCATGCGCCGCTCGTGCTCGAGGTCGAAGTCGCGGATCGCGCGGCCGCGCTCGTCGACGATGCGGAAGCGCAGCTGCTCGGTGGCACCGCGCCGGAGTTCGGGGGTGGTCA
The DNA here is from genome assembly GCA_005788585.1 of Actinomycetota bacterium. The sequence goes on from SYBY01000062.1 coordinate 818, forward strand.
GCTCGACGCGCATCCCGTCGTCGGCGACCGCGAGGCCGCGGACGGGGTGGGCCTGCTGCTCTGCGGTGTGGCCGGCTGCGGACATGTCGTCCTCCTTCGGGGTCGTGCTGGGGGGATCGATCGCGCCGCCGGCCACCGCGCCCCCGCCGAACAGGGCGGCGAGGACGGCGGCGTAGGCGGCGAGCTTGGCGGGCGCGCTCATGAGGAGACCTCGTAGCCGGCGTCGGCGACTGCACGGCGGACGGCGTCCTCGGCGACATCGCTGCCCGTGACGGTGAGGCGGCCGGACGCGAGGTCGACGTCGACGGTGTCGACGCCGGCGATCTCGGCGACCTCCTCGCGGACGCTGCTGACGCAGTGGCCGCAGGTCATGCCGGTGACGGTGTATTCGCGGGTCTCGCACATGAGGCTGCTCCTTTCGTATACCCATGGGGGGTATATGGTGTGCGGGGCAACCTAGCAGATACCCCAGAGGGGTATCAAGAGGGTACGGTCGCGATGTGGATTACCAGCAGATCACCTACGAGCTGGCAGACGGCGTCGCGACGATCACCCTCGACCGTCCCGAGCAGCTGAACGCCTACACCGCGCAGATGCACCACGAGCTCATCGACGCGCTCGACCGCTCTGACGCCGACGACGATGTGCGCGTCGTGGTCTTCACCGGCCGGGGCCGCGCCTTCTGCGCCGGCGCGGATCTCTCCGAGGGCGCGGCGACCTTCGACTCGTCGTCGGCGATCGGCATCGACGCCTACGAGGACGGCGGCGGACTGCTCACGCGGCGCATCTTCGAGAGCAAGAAGCCGGTGATCGGCGCGATCAACGGGTCGGCGGTCGGGGTCGGGCTGACGATGACGCTCGCCATGGACGTCCGGCTCGTGGCCGAGGGCGCGAAGCTGGGCTTCGTCTTCACGCGCCGGGGGATCGTGCCCGAGGCATGCTCGTCGTGGTTCCTGCCCCGGATCGTCGGCCTCTCGCAGGCGGCCGAGTGGGTGCTGACCGGCCGGGTGTTCGGCCCCGACGAGGCGCTGGCCGGCGGGCTCGTCCGCAGCGTGCACGCCCCGGGTGCGGTGCTCGACGCCGCCCGCGAGCTGGCGCGCGAGATGGCCGAGGGGACCTCGCCGGTCTCCGTGGCGATGTCGCGGCAGATGCTCTGGCGCATGCTCGGCGCGTCGTCCCCGGCCGAGGCGCACGCGATCGACTCGCGCGGGATCTTCGACCGGGGCCGGAGCGCCGACGCCGCGGAGGGCGTGACCGCGTTCCTGGAGAAGCGCCCGCCCGCGTTTCCGGACAAGGTGAGCGAGGACCTGCCGGACTGGTTCGTGCGCTGGCTGGAGACCTAGCGCGCCTCGGGGTTCTCGAGCACGATCGCGACGCTCTGCCCCGACCCGACGCAGACGCCCGCCACGCCGTAACGAACGCCGCGCTCGCGCAGTTCCGTCGCGAGGCTGAGCGCGTAGCGTCCGCCGGTCGCGCCGAAGGGATGGCCGATCGCGACCGCGCCGCCGGTGGGGTTGAGCTTCTCGTCGGGCACCTCGAAGCCGTCGAGCTGGTTCGGCAGCTCGCGCAGCACGCCGAGGGCCTGCGCGGAGAACGCCTCGTGGACCTCCCACACGTCGACGTCCTGCGGCGTGAGCCCCGCGCGGCGCAGCGCGGCGGGGATCGAGAACGCCGGCGAGATGCCCATGAAGCGCGGGTCCAGCGCATGGGTCGCCGACGAGACGATCCGGGCAAGCGGTTCGAGGCCGAGCTCGCGCGCCTCGTCGGCGCCGGCGAGCACCAGCGCGCTCGCCCCGTCGGAGAGCGGGGTCGAGTTGCCGGCGGTCATCTGCGTGGTGTTGGGCTGCGCGCGCAGGGCCGCGAGCCGCTCGAGTGAGGTGTCGTCACGGATGTGCTCGTCGTGCTCGAACGTCCGGCCCGGCGTCTTGCGGGTCGCCGCGATCTCGACGGGCCAGATCTCGCGGGCCAGCCTGCCGGAGTCCCGCGCGGCCGCTGCGTGCCGGTGCGAGCGCAGCGCGAACGCATCGATCTCCTCGCGCGTCAGCTCGTACCGGTCGGCGACGTTCTGCGCGGTCTTGATCATCTCCACGTACGCCTCGGCGGCCAGGAGGTTCGGGTTCGGCGGGCCGCCCGCGCCCGACCACATCGTGTCGAGCATGAAGACCGGTCCGCGCGGCATGAACGGCGCGTCGCCCTTCATCAGCGCCCAGCCCGATCGCGACATCGACTCCGCCCCGCCGGCGAGCCCCACGCCGAGGTCCCCTGCTTTGATGGCGTTGGCGATCGACACCACGGCGGTCAGCCCCGAGGCGCAGAAGCGGTTGATGGTCTGGCCGGGCACCGAGTCGGGAAAGCCGGCGGCGAGGGCGCCCCACCGCGCGACGTCGCCCATGCCCTCGTGCGCGGTGTTCACGCAGCCGGCGGCGATGTCCTCGATGCGGTCCTGCGGGACCCCGACCCGCTCACAGGCGGCGGCCATGGTCATCCCGAGGAGGTCGTCGAGACGGATGTGCGAGAGCGATGAGGCGTAGTCGGCGAACGGGGTCCGCACGCCGCCGAGGATGTAGGCGTCGGTCATGAGCGCGAACCTACGCCTGCCCACGGGCTCCCGCGTCGGTCAGTTGACTGAACCTCTAGGGTCGGCGGGCATGAGCACCGGGCCGAGCATCCTCGTCGTGGCCGACCTCCACGCCCTCTCGGGCGCCGAGCAGGAGTTGCACGTCCTGCTCGACGACCTGGCGGCAGGCGCACGGGCGGAGGCCGGCTGCACGAGCTTCCGGGTCCTCGAGGGCGCCGAGCCCGGCGAGCACGTGATCCTGTCGGGCTGGGTCGACGAGTCGGCACTGACGGCCCACTACGGCACGCCGCACTACCTGCGGTACCGCAGCGCGATCACACCGCTCCTGGCCCGCCCCAGCGACGTCGTGGTGCACCACGTCGCCGACTCGGTCCGGGCGATCGACCCCAATCCGCCGGAGCCGGGGCGCCTGGGCTAGCGGGTTCTCCGGGCGACGAGCCAGGTGAACGGCTGGATGGTCCCCGACGGGGTGCGGTGCGCTTCCCGGTCGGTCCTGACGGGCTCGAAGCCACCGGCGAGCAGCGCGGTGAGGTCGTCGGCGCTGTACCGGCGCACCGGGAGCCCGGAGCACTGCTCGGGCCCGTCGGGGGCGAAGGTGCCGATGATCGCGTGCCCGCCGGGGGCGACCGCACGGGCGGCGAGCTCGGCGTAGCGCGCGCGGTCTGCCTCGTCGGTGAGGAAATGCAGCACCGCGCGGTCGTGCCAGACGTCGTAGGTGCGGTCCGGCTGCCAGTCGAGCAGGTCGCCAGATCGCCAGGCGACCGTCGTGCCGCGTTCGCCGAGGCGATCGCGAGCCGTGTCGAGCGCGACCTGTGAGAGGTCGAGGACCGTGATGTCGCGATGTCCGCGGTCGAGCAGCCCGTCGACGAGGGTGGAGGCGCCGCCGCCGACGTCGACGACCGCGGCCTGCGGGGTCGCGACCTCGGCGATGAGGTCCAGCGAGGTGGTCGCCTGGGCCTGGTGCCAGCTGACCGTGGCGCCCTTCTCGGTGTAGGCGCTGTTCCAGTGCCCGGCGTCTGCGGTCATGCCGGCAGCATCGCACAAACATTCCAATGGGCGTTAGGATGACCCGATGGCCGTCACGGATCGCTGCGAGCTGCTGTGCCTGGACCTGGAGGTCGCCGAGGAGCTGCGGGCCATCTTCCCCGAGCCGGCAGCGACCGATGGCTCCGCGGCCCGTGCGAAGGCGCTCGGGGATCCCACGCGGCTGGCGCTCGCCCTCACGCTCACCCGGGCCGAGGAGCTGTGCGTCTGCGACCTCGCGTGGATCAGCGGGAGGTCGGAGAACCTCGTCTCGCATCATCTGCGCACCCTGCGGGCCGCCGGCCTCGTGACGAGCAGGCGCGACGGGAAGATGGTGCTCTACCGCATCACCGAGGGCGCGCGGGACCTCCTGGCCTGCGTCATGGCCGCGCGCGCATGAGTACCCACGCCGTCCCCGGGCGCGCGCGCGTCGAGCACCTCGCCGGCAGGGCGCGGATGCTGTCGTGGTTCAGCCTGGGCTACATGGTGCTCGAAGGCGGGATCGCGATCCTGGCGGGCATCATGGCGGGGTCCGTGGCGCTCATCGGGTTCGGCATCGACTCGGCCATCGAGGGCTTCGCCAGCGGGGTCATCGTCTGGCGCTTCACGGGCGCGCGCGTGTTCTCCGAGGCGGCCGAGCGGCGCGCCCAGCAGCTCGTCGCGGTGCAGTTCTTCATCCTCGCGCCGTACGTCGGGTTCGAGTCCGTCCAGGCGCTGGTGAACGCCGAACGCCCCGACGTGTCCTGGCTGGGCATCGCGCTCAGCGTGTCGAGCATCATCGTCATGCCGTACCTCGGCATCGCCAAGCAGCGGATCGCCGAGCAGCTCGGCTCGGCGGCGACGAAGGGGGAGGGCCAGCAGAACATGCTGTGCGCGTACCTCGCGGGCGCGCTCCTCGTGGGCCTGCTCGCCAACGCCGCGTTCGGCGCGTGGTGGCTGGACCCGGTCGTCGGGCTGCTCATCGCAGGCGTCGCGGTGCAGGAGGGCGTCGAGGCCTGGAAGGGTGAAGGGTGCGGCTGTGCCTGAGCTCGCACTGGTCCTGTACCTCGTCTATCTCGCCCTGGCCTTCGGGCTGCGCTCGCTCCTGCAGCGGCGGCGGACGGGGTCGGCCGGGTTCCGCGGCACCAGCGGCAGGCCCGGCTCGCCGGAGTGGCTCGGCGGCGTGCTGTTCGCGGTCGCGACCCTGACCGGTCTGGCCGCGCCGATCCTGGCGCTCCTCGATGTGGTGTCGCCCCTCGAGCCGCTCGACGCGAGCTGGTCCGGGGCGTTCGGTGCGGCGCTGGCGGTCGTCGGGATCGCGTGTGCGCTGCTCGCCCAGCACGAGATGGGCGCCTCGTGGCGGATCGGCGTCGACGCCGGAGAGCAGACGCAGCTCGTGACCGGGGGCATCTTCGGTGTCGTGCGCAACCCGTTCTTCACCGCGTCGCTGACCGTTGCCTGCGGACTCGTGCTCATGGTTCCGAGCGTGGTGGCGATCGGTGCCCTGATCGCGCTGGTGGTGGCAGTGGAGCTGCAGGTCCGCGTCGTCGAGGAGCCGTACCTCCTGGCCGTGCAGCGGACGACGTACGCGGCGTACGCGCAGCGCACGGGGCGGTTCCTGCCCGGGGTCGGGCGGCTCACTGTGTGACCAATGACTCGAACTTCGGCATGGCTCTATGTACCATCGATCCATGTCACATACAGCTGTCGCCTCACCGTGGCTCGACGGGCGCCCCGGACTGGCCGCCCAGGCTGCGGTCTGGCAGACCACGCTCCCCGCCGTGCGGCGCCGGGTCGAGACGGACGCAGCCGCCCTTGCCACGCCACGCCTGTGGACCGACACCATCGGCTCCCTGGCCTCGACGAGCTGGCGCATCGCCAGCGCTGCCGCCCCCGACGCGCCGCTCGTCCTCATCGGCGCCGCCGCGACCGCGGTGGGCCTGCCCGTCGCGCCGCCAGACGCCAGCCGCGGCACCATCGACCGGGCTGAGCGACTCGTCCGCGCCGGCGGGCCCGCGTACATCAAGCTCGGCCAGTTCATCGCCAGCGGGCGCGGTCTCCTGCCCGACGAATGGGTCGACGCGTTCGCGTGGTGCCGCGACCAGGCGCCGCCACTGCGCCCCGGCGTCGCCGAGCGCGTGATCGCCTCCGAGCTGGGGCGCGACTGCGAGCTCGCCGAGATCGATCCCGAGCCCATCGCCGCGGGTTCGATCGGCCAGGCGCACCGCGGCGTGCTGCGCGACGGCACCGAGGTCGTCGTGAAGGTGCGCCGCCCGCGGCTGCGGCGCCGGCTGCGCGCCGACATCGAGACGATGGCCCTGGCGAGCGCGCTCGCCGAGCGGCTGCATCCGGCGGCGCGGTCGGCGAACCTCAGCGGCTTCGTCGAGCTGTTCGCGCACCTGACCCTGGAGGAGCTCGACTTCCGCCTGGAGGCGCAGAACCTCGTCGACTGCGCGCTGGCCTTCGAACAGGCCGGCCTGGACTACGTGCGCGTGCCGCGCCCGATCCCGGGGCTGGTCACCGAACGGGTCCTCGTCATGGAGTACATGGACGGCGTCTCCTACGCGCACGCGCCCGCCGTCTACGGCGCGGAACTCGACGGCGAGCGGCTCGTCGAGCTGGCGATCCGCGGGGTGCTGGAGAGCACGCTCGTCCACGGGCTGTTCCACGGTGACCTGCACGCGGGCAACGTCCTCGTCGACGCCGACGCGAACTTCGCGCTCGTCGACTTCGGGATCTGCGGGCGGCTGGACGTCGCGCAGCGCGCCGGGCTCGTCGCGTTCCTCGCGGCGTTCGCGACGGGCGACGCGGCGGGCCAGATCGCGGCGATGGCCCGCTTCGGCGCGATCCCGCCCGACGCCGACCTGACGTCGCTCACCGAGGCGCTGCAGGCCCAGGCCGACCGGCTCGGACAGCGCGTCGACGGACCGGTGACCTTCGACCGTCTCGGCGACACCCTCGGGCGCGTCCTGCGTGTCCTGGCCGACGGCGGGTTCCGGATGCCCAAGGAACTCGTGCTGTTCTTCAAGAACCTGCTGTACCTCTCGGGCTTCACGGCGGGGATGGCGCCGGACGCCGACATCTTCCGTTACGTCGAGACGATCCTCGGCGAGCTCTGGGAGAAACACCCGGAGGTCCTTGCCGCTGCGGCCTGAGACATGCGCAGGTAGGCTCGCGCGGTGACCGGCGCTCCACCGCCCGAGCTGAGTTCCGAGCAGGCCGACGAGATGATCGCCAGCCGGCCCTTCGTCGGTCTGCTGGCGCTGGCGGGGGTCGTCGGGTTCGTCGTCTCGTTCGCCGCGTGGCTGTTCCTCGAAGGCACGTACCAGCTCCAGCAGCTGCTGTTCGACGAGCTGCCGGGCAGCCTGGGCCACGATGGGGATCCGCCGCTCTGGTACTTGGCGATCGTCCTCGCGATCGCCGGGCTCATCGTGGCCTTCGCGGTCGCGCGGCTGCCCGGCAAAGGCGGCCACGTCCCCGCCCACGGGCTGGCCGGGGGCGATCCCACGCAGCCGGTGGACCTCCCCGGCGTCATGCTCGCCGCGGTGGCATCGATCGGGTTCGGCGTCGTCCTGGGGCCGGAGGCGCCGCTCATCGCCCTGGGCACCGGTCTGGCGATCTACACGGTTCGCCTGACCAAGCGCGAGGTGCCGCCGCAGGCGATGCTCATCATCGCCGCGGGCGGCAGCTTCGCCGCGTTGTCGTTCATCTTCGAGTCCCCGCTCATCGCCGCGGTGATCCTCATCGAGGCCACCGGCCTGGGCGGCGCGCAGCAGCGTCTCGTCCTGCTGCCGGGGCTCCTCGCGGCGGGTCTGGGCAGCCTCGTGTCGATCGGGATCGGGTCGGTGACCGGGCTGAACACGAGCGACTACGCCCTCGGCCAGCTGCCTCTGCCGAAGTTCGCCGAGCCCACGGTCCCGGACTTCCTGTGGGCGGTCGTGCTGGCCGTCGTCGTGGCGCTCGCGGTCCAGCTGCTGCTCCGGCTCGGGCGCGAGACCGAGCGGCTGGCGACGCCGCGCCCGTTCGTCGTGCTCCCGGCGGTCGGCGTCGTCATCGCGCTCCTCGCCTTCGTGTTCGGCGCCGCCACCGACGAGTCGTCGGTCACCGTGCTGCTGTCGGGCCAGGACGCGCTGCCGGGCCTCGTCTCCGGCGCAGGTGACTGGCCGGTGGCGACGCTGCTGCTGCTCATCGCGTGCAAGGGCATCGCCTATGCGCTGTCGCTCGGCAGCTTCCGCGGCGGGCCGACGTTCCCCGCGCTCTTCCTCGGGGCGGCCGCCGGGATCCTGGCCGCGGAGCTCCCGGGGTTCTCCACGACGCCCGCCGTCGCGGTCGGCATGGCCGCCGCGACGGTGGCGGTCCTCCGGCTCCCGCTCTCCGCCGCGGTGCTCGGGATCCTCCTGACGGCCGAGGCGGGCGCCGGCGTGTCCCCGCTCGTGATCGTCGGCGTGGTGGTCGCGATGGTCGTCACGCTGCGGTTCAGCCGGCGGGTCGAGCCCGCCGCCTGAATCCAGGTCTGTCACCGACGCGACAGACCCCATGTCGCGAGGTGTGCGGTCGAGCGGGCGCGGGCGCGAGAGGGTGGAGACACCAACCGACCGAAGGAGCCCGTCATGTCCGCCCCCACCAACGCCCCCGCCGCCGCCGCTGAACTGCGCGAGCACCTGGAGGGCCTCGTCGCTGAACGCGCGATCGCCTACCTGGAGGGCCTGAACGACCCAGGCTACGAAGCGGACCTGGACGACGAGATCATCGCCACCCGCAGCGCCTACGTGGGCGCGGCCGTGACCGAGATCGCGTCGCTGCGCGCCCAGCTCTCGGGCGCGCTCCAGGGCTGAGCTATGGCACCAGGGCCCCGACGATCCGCGCGATGCCGTCCACGAGGGCGTCGCGCGGAAAGCCCGGGGCGTCGAGCACGTAGCGCACGGCGAGGTGCCTCGTGCTCTGCACGATCATCCACGTCGCCTGCTCGAGGCGCTGGGGGTCGGTCGCGTCGCCGTGGATCGCCACCAGCTGGTACGTGA
>SYBY01000063.1 GCA_005788585.1 Actinomycetota bacterium
CTGCCGCCGCCGTGTTCGCCCTGTGCGCCGGTGCCATGGTCGTCTCCGCCACCCACGCCGACAACAACCACAACGTCGCCGCCCCGGCTGCCCGTGTCGTCGACCTGGCCACCGTCACCGTCGCGCCGGATGCCGCCGACGCCCGTCGCGGCACCCTGGAACGGCTCGACCGCGCTGGGGTGGTTGTGCGACTCGACCTTGAACGCGATCGCGAGGCCGTGGCCGACGTCCACCGCGCCCGCGTTCTCGCCCGGACCCATGACGACCTTCGGGCCGGTCGTCGGCAGCGTGCCGAGCAGCTTCTTGGAGTGCTTGTAGGAGCAGTGCTCGCTCCAGAGCAGGCTGAAGACGGCGAGCTCGACCTCGTTGGGCTCGCGGCCCATCTTTTCGACGATGAGGGCGTACTCGGCGGGCGTGAGGCCGAGCTCGACGGCGGCGTCGACGCCCGGGGTCGCGGAGCTGTTCGGAGTCGCGGCGGAGGGGTCGGGCATCGTTGGTCGCATGCTATCCGCCGGTCTCCCCGCACCCCTCGTGCGAGTTGGATGTGCGCCCGCATCTCGATAGGATCCCCAATTGACCGTCTTCCGGACTGGGGCGGTTCCTGCCTGGACCACCGCTCACCTCGTGAGGCCCGCCGTGCCCCGCCGCCAGACGACCGCGCCACTGCGCACCCTGCTGGTCCTGCTCCTCGCGCTCGCGGGGCTGCTGCTCGGTGCGGGCCAGGCGCAGGCGCTGTCGCCCATCGGCGACGGCCCGCGGTTCAGCGGGCCCGGCGTGAGCTCGGGCGAGCGGATCTCCGCGGGCGGGTCGCACTCGTGCGCGATCACCGCGGAGGGCACGCCGGTCTGCTGGGGCAGCAACACCGCCGGCCAGCGTGGGATCCCCGGCGGCGTCGGGACGGTGCGGCAGATCACGACCGGCCTCGATCACACGTGCGCGATCAAGACCGACGGCACCCCGGTCTGCTGGGGCAGCAACAGCCAGGGGCAGGCCACGATCCCGGACGGCACGGGGACCGTCACCCAGATCAGTGCCGGCAGCTTCCACACCTGCGCGATCAAGACGAACGGCACCGCGGCCTGCTGGGGGAACAACGGCCAAGGGCGATCGACCATCCCACCCCTACTCGGCACCGTCACCCAGATCACAGCCGGCGACAGCCACACCTGCGCGATCAAGACCGACGGCAACCCGATCTGCTGGGGCAACAACGAGGACGGTCAGCGCGCGATACCGCTCGAGATCGGGCGGATCACGCAGATCACAGCCGGCGCATTTCACACGTGCGCGATCGAAACCGACGGCGACCCGTTCTGCTGGGGGAGCAACACTGAACAGCAGCGGACGATCCCGGACGGCGTCGGCACCGTCACTCAGCTCACCGCGGGCACCTTCCACACCTGCGCGATCAAGACCGACGGCTCCCCCGTCTGCTGGGGCTCTGGCGGCCAGGGGCAGACCACCATCCCCGCCGGCATCGGCACCGTCACCCAGATCTCGGCCGGCGGTCTCCACACGTGCGCCATCAAGACCAGCGGGGCGCCGGTCTGCTGGGGTGGCGACACCGATGGGCAGCGCACGGTCCCCACCACCATCAGGGCGGCGAGCACGCTGACCATCACCGCCGCGGGCAGCCACGCCTGCGCGATCAAGACCGACGGCACCCCCGTCTGCTGGGGCAACGACCCTTCCGGCGCGACCGCCGTGCCAGGTGCGGTCGGGACCGTCACCCAGATCGACGCCGGCAACAACCACACCTGCGCGGTCAAGACCGACGGCACCCCTGCCTGCTGGGGCAGCGACACCCAGGGGCAGACCACCATCCCCGACGGCATCGGCACGGTCACCCAGATCACCGCTGGCCTCAATCACACGTGCGCGATCAAGACCGACGGAACCCCTGCCTGCTGGGGCAACAACGCAAGCGGGCAGACCACGATCCCCGACGGCACCGACACCGTCACCCAGATCACCGTCGGCACCGCCCACACCTGCGCGATCAGGACGAACGGCACCCCCACATGCTGGGGTGGCGGCGCGCAGGCCACGATCCCTGGCGGCGCCGGGTTCGGCACCGCCACGCAGATCGCTGCGGGCACCGCCCACACGTGCGCGATCAAGACCGATGGCATCCCCACCTGCTGGGGCGACAACGGCTCCGGGCAGGCTCCGGCCGCCCCGGGCGTCGGGACCGTCACCCAGATCGCCCCCGGCAGCAGTCACACCTGCGCGGTCAAGACCGACGGGCAGCCCGCCTGCTGGGGCAGCAACTTCCAGGGGGAGACCTCCCCTCCTGACGCCGCGACGCTTGGCGCCGTCACCCAGCTCAGCGCCGGGACGCAGTTCACGTGCGCCGTCCGGAGCCCGGGCGCCCCCGCCTGCTGGGGCGCCTCCGGCGTCGGGCAGCTCACGTTCCCCAGCGAGCTCGAGGCGACGACGATCAGCGGCGGACGCGCCCACACCTGCGCAGTGAAGCCGGGTGGCACCCCGGTGTGCTGGGGCCGCGACAGCCTCGCCCAGTCCACCGTCCCGGACGGGACGGGCACGGTCACCCAGATCACCGCCGGCGGCGAGCACTCCTGCGCGATCAAGGCCGACGGCACCCCCACCTGCTGGGGCAGCAACGACGACGGGCGATCGACGGTCCCACCGGGGACCGGCGCCGTCACACAGATCTCGGCGGGCGCGTTCCACACGTGCGCGGTCAAGACCGGCGGCGCCCCCACCTGCTGGGGCGGCAACAGCTCCGGCCAGACCACCATCCCCGACGGCATCGACACCGTCCTCCAGATCACCGCCGGCTCGTTCCACAGCTGCGCCATCAAGACCGACGGCACCCCCACCTGCTGGGGTGCTGGCAACTTCGGGCAGACCACCATCCCGGACGGCACTGGCACCGTCCTCCAGATCGTCGCCACCGGGTCCCGCACCTGCGCGATCAAGGCCGACGGCACCCCCACGTGCTGGGGCGCCAGCGTCTTCGGTGAAACCACCATCCCGGACGGGATCGGCACCGTCACCCAGATCACCGCCGGCGGCTTCCACAACTGCGCGATCAAGACCGACGGCACCCCGGTCTGCTGGGGAAGCAACAGCACCGGGGAGACGACCATCCCGGGCGGGACCGGCACCGTCAGCCAGATCACGGCCGGCAACAGCCACACCTGCGCGATCAAGACGAACGGCACCCCCACCTGCTGGGGCGACAACACCTTCCGGCAGCGCCAGGCGACGATTGAGGTGATCGCTCCCCTCCTCGTCGGCGCGGGCGAGGTCCTGCGCGTGACGAGCGCCTCTCCCCGGCGCGGGTTCCAGGTCACCGCCGGCGCCCTCCCTGACGGCCTCACGCTCAGCGCCGGCGGGCTGCTCTCCGGCACCCCCACGACGACGGGCTCGTCCACCGCGACGATCACGGTGTCGTCCGACAACTTCCCGCCCTCGGCGTCGACCGAGTTGACGATCAACGTCGACCTCACCGCGCCGACCACCACCGACAACGTGCCGGCCGGGTTCCGCAACGCCCCGATCCCCGTCACGCTCACGGCGACCGACACCGGCGCCGCGGGGGTGCAGACCACCACCTTCGAGAAGGTCGCGGCAAACGGGACGGTCGGCACGACCCAGACCTATAACCCCGCCAGCAAGCCGACGCTGACCAACGGCGAGAAGATCCGCTACCGCTCGACCGACACGCTCGGGAACGCCGAGGGCGACAAGACCAGCGCCGCGGCGAAGATCGAAACCGTCGCGCCGACCACGACCGACAACGTGCCGACGACGTTCGCCGCCGCGCCCATCCCCGTCACCCTGACCGCGACGGACACCGGCGGTGCCGGCGTGCAGACCACCACCTTCGAAATCCTCAACGCGGGCGGCACCCCTGGGGCCACCCAGACGTACAACCCGGCCGCCAAGCCGACCCTGAACAACGGCGAGAGGATCCGCTACCGCTCGACCGACACCGCAGGGAACACCGAGACGACGAAGACGAGCGCCGCGGCGAAGGTCGACACCGTCGCGCCGGCCACGACCGACAACGTGCCGACGACGTTCGCCGCCGCGCCCATCCCCGTCACCCTGACCGCGACGGACACCGGCGGTGCCGGCGTGCAGACCACGACCTTCGAAATCCTCAACGCGGGCGGCACCCCTGGGGCCACCCAGACGTACAACCCGGCCGCCAAGCCGACGCTGAACAACGGCGAGAGGATCCGCTACCGCTCGACTGACACCGCAGGGAACACCGAGACGACGAAGACGAGCGCCGCGGCGAAGGTCGATACCGTTGTCCCCGCCACGACGTTCACGTCCGCGCCCGCCGCATCGAGCAGCGACCGGTCCCCGGTGGTGGCGTTCAGCAGCGCTCCCGGCGCGACGTTCGCGTGCTCGCTCGACGGCGCGCCGTTCGCAGCGTGCACGTCACCGGTCACACTCGGCCCGCTCGCCGACGGCGCACACACCTTCAGCGTCCGGGCGACCTCGCAGGCGGGAACCGTCGGCCCGACCGCCACAGCGACGTTCACGATCGTCCCTCTGCTCGCGCCGACCCCGCCGATCGTGATCACCACCCCGCCCGCGCCCGACCCGCCCGTGGTCATCGGTGGTGGTGGGACCACGCCCACGCCCCCGGGCGTCACGCCGCCCGCGCCCGTCCTGAAGCCGGCCCTCGCGCTCGCGCGGCGCACCAAAGGTCGCTCGCTCCTGCTCGACCGCGGAAAGGTCCCCGTCCGCGTCTCGTGCGGACCGGTCGCGTGCCGCATGACCATCACCAGCGCGCTGCGCCTGAAGGGCAAGACCCGCGTGACGCTGCGCCGCACCGTCGTGTCGCTGCGGGCCGGCCAGACCCGCGTGGTCGCGATCAAGGCCACCGCCTCGCAGCGGCGCGCGATCCGCCGCCTCACGGGCGGCGGCGGCCAGGCCCGGTTCACCGTCAGCGCGACCGGCGGCGGCACAACCAAGCGCGCGACCATCACGCTGAACCTGCGCCGGCTCGCCGTCCGCTGACTCGCCCGCGGGGCACGCCCGTACCCCAGGGGTGCACGCCACGCGCCTCCCGGACCCACGCGACACCGACGCCGCAGCCTGGGTCGCCGCGCACCTCGGCGACCTGACGCTGGAAGGCCCAGGCGGGGTCGTGCCGTCGCCGCGATTCCGGGGTGGGCAGTCGGCGGCCGACGAAGCGCTCGCGGCGTTCGACGTCACCGGCTACGCGCGCGCCCGCAGTGCCGTCTGGCCCCCGTCACGCCGCGGCGCCAGCGGCCTTTCCCCCTACATCCGCCACGGCCTCATCCCACTCCCGCGCGCTTGGCCGGCGGTCGCCGACGGGCCGCCGCGCGACGTCCACCGCTTCCGCGACGAGCTTCTGGCAGGAGTACGCCCGCCACGTCTACGCGCGGCTGGGCGCGGCGACCCGGGCGCCGCTGCGGCGCGCACCCGCCACCGCGCCGACCCGCTGGGACGAGCCGTGGCCGCGCGAGATGGCGTGCATGGACGCCGTGGTCGGCGAGCTCGAGCGCGACGGCTGGGCGGTGAACCAGACGCGCATGTGGCTGGCGTCGCAATGGACGATCCGCGCGGGCCACGACTGGCGCGACGGCGACGACGCGCTCTTCACCCACCTGCTCGACGGCTCGCGCGCGGCGAACCGGCTCGGATGGCAGTGGACGGTCGGCGCGGGCACCGGGCGCCCGTACGGGTTCAGCCGCTGGCAGGTCGAGAAGCGCGCGCCCGCGTTCTGCGAGAGGTGCGCGCTGCGCGACGCCTGCCCGATCGAGGAGTGGCCCGACGCCGACGCGGGACCGAGGGTCGCCGAGGATCCGCGCCTGCGCGCCGACCACGACGTCGCGGCCACGGGCGGTCCACGGGTGATCGAGCACAGCGGGGTCGACCCCGAGGCCGTCTGGCTCACCGCCGAATCGCTCGGCGACGACGACCCGGCGCTCGCCGCGCACCCAGAGCTCCCGGCGGTCTTCGTCTTCGACGCGCCGCTGCTGGCGCGGCTGCGGCTGTCGGGCAAGCGCCTGGTGTTCCTCGCCGAGACGCTCGCCGACCTGGCCGCGCGCCGCCCCGTCGAGCTGTGGCGCGGCGACCCGGTCGACGTGCTGCGCGGCCGCGCGGTCGCGGCCACGTTCACGCCCGTCCCCGGGTGGCGACGCCGCGCGGCGGAGGTCGCCCCGGTCGAGGTGCATCCCTGGCCGTGGCTGGCGTGGCCGCGGGCGGGCACGCTGGCCTCGTTCAGCGCCTGGCGGAAGACGCTCGGGCGCTGACCGCGGAGCCGCGTTCGCTACGGCAGGACCGTCACACGATCCGCCGGCGCAGGCGCGACCGGCGACCGCGCACCGAGGAAGCCCTCGAACGCGTCGGTGTCGATCGCACCGGTCAGGCGGTCGGCGCCCTCCCGCAGGACCGTGAACCCGTCGCCACCATCTGCGAGGAACGAGTTCACGGTGACGCGGTACGTCGCCGTCGCCGAGATGGGCTCGTCCGCGATCGTGATGCTCGCCGGATCGATGCGCGACCCGATCGGCGCCGTCCGCGAGTAGGCGTACCGCACGGAATCGGAGACTCCCAGGAACAGGAACCGCTCGGTCCCGCCCGCCTGGGTCGTCCACTGCTGCTCGAGCAGGGTGTCGATCTGCGCGCCCGTCAGCGTCATGGTGACGAGGTTGTTGCCGAACGGCTGCACGCTGTAGAGCTCGCCGTAGGTGACCTCGCCGTCGGCGCCGCCACCCGGCGACGCCGCGTACGTCAGGTCGGCCCGCACGCCCCCCGGGTTCATGAACGCCGCAACCGCGCCGCCGAGCGCCGGGGTCGAGGTCTGATCAAGCTGCGCGTCGGCGATGAGATTGCCGAGCGACGACTCCCTGTCCCGCGCACCACCCGGGGCCCGGGTGATGTCCGCGGTGATCCGGCCAACGACACGGCTCGCGATCGGGCCGACCTTCGCCTGCCACTTCGCGATGATCGACTGCTGCTGCGCGTCGGGCTCGACGGTCCGCGTCACCAGGTGGTTCTGCGCCGTCGACTTCGCCCGGATGACGTCGCGGGTGCGCTTGGACAGCTTGAGATCGAGCACCGTGATCGCCCGGCCAAACGACGACGAGCTCGTCACGAACCGGTTGCGTCCCGCCGGGTCGGCCATCTCGCAGACGTAGGCCCAGTGTGTATGGCCGCTGACGACCACGTCGACCTCGCTCGAGAAGCGCTGCGCCAGGTCCACGATCGGACCACTCAGACCACTGGCGTCGCGGCTGCCGGGCGCGCACTCGTCCGGGCGTCCCGTGCTGAAGCCGCCCTGGTGGACCAGGACGACGATGGCCTTCACGCCGACGGCGCGCAGCAGCTTGGTCCAGGTGTTGACGCTGCTGACCTCGCCCGCGAACTTCACGTCCTTGATGCCCTCGGCGGCGACGATCTCCGGCGTGCCCTCCAGCGTCACGCCGATGAAGCCGACCGGGACGCCCTGGTAACTGCGGACAGCGACGGGCGGCAGCATCGGCAGGTTCGTGCGGCGGTTCAGCACGTTGGCGGCGAGAAACGGGAACCTCGCGCCGCGGTAGCCGTCCTCGTCGAAGCAGCCGTCGACCGGGTGGCAGCCGCCGCGGTCGATGCGCAGGAGCTCCTTCGTCCCCTCGTCGTACTCGTGGTTGCCGACACCGGCGATGTTCAGGCCCATCGCGTCGAGCGACTCGATCGCGGGCTCGTCGCGGAACAGGCCGGAGATCAGCGGGGTTCCGCCGATCGCGTCACCGGCATGGACGGCGACCGTGTTCCGGCGCCCCGCGCGGAGGTGGCGCAGATGGGTCGCGAGATACGCGGCCCCGCCGACGGGCGTCGACACGCCTTGGGAATCCGGCAACACTCCGCTGCTGCCCGTCGGAGGCTCGAGGTGACCGTGGAAGTCGTTGGCGGCGAGCACACGCAGGTCGACCTCGTCGGACGGGGCGGCGGTCGCGACGGCCGGAACGGCCGACAGCAGGCCGGCGGCGCATGCGAGCGCCACCAGGCCGCGGGAGCGGCGGAGCATCTTCTGGGTCCTCCAGGGAGAGAAGTTGGCCGCGCGGGGCGGCATCCGTCCCGCGCTTGACCCGACGCTACGGCCGGACGGGCGGATACCCGTGAACGATCGGCAACCCTCGCGTGAAGGGGTCGTGAAGCTCCGGCGTCAGGACGCGACGGCGGCGGCGGCGACCGCGCTGGCGAACAGCTTCAGTCCGTCGGTCGATCCCGTCAGCGCGTCCACCGCGTGCTCGGGGTGCGGCATGAGCCCGACGACGTTGCGCTGCAGGTTGCACACGCCCGCGATGTCGCGCTCGCTGCCGTTCGGGTTCTCCCCGGGCGCGTAGCGGAACACGATCTGGCCGTTGGCCTCCAGCTCGTCGAGGTTCGGCGCGTAGAAGCGCCCCTCGCCGTGCTTCGTCGGAATCGAGAGCCGCTCGCCCGGTGATGCCGCCCGCGTCCACGCCGTATCGGCGTTCACGACCTCGACACCGATCTGCTCGCAGTGGAACCGCAGGCTGACGTTGCGCAGCAGCGCGCCCGGCAGCAGCCCCGCTTCGCAGAGGACCTGGAAGCCATTGCAGATGCCGAGCACCGGGCCGCCGGCGTTGGCGAACGCGATGACCGACTCCATGGCCGGGCTGAACCGCGCGATCGCGCCCGCCCGGAGGTAGTCGCCGTAGCTGAAGCCGCCGGGGACGACGACCGCGTCGACGCCCTTGAGATCCGGGTCACGGTGCCACAGGAGCTCGGCCTCACCCACGCGCGCGCACGCGTCAACCGCGTCGCGCTCGTCGCAGGACCCCGGGAACTGCAGGACGCCGAACTTCACGAGTAGACGGTCTGGATCTCGTAGTCCTCGACGAGCGGATTGGCCAGGAGCTTCTGGCACATCGCCTCGAGCTGGGACTCGTCCTCGACGTCGAGCTCGACCAGTCGGCCGACGTGGACGTTGCTCACGCCGTTGAAGCCGAGCGCCGGGAGAGCACGGACGACCGCCTCGCCCTGCGGGTCCAGGATGCCCTCCTTCGGGCGGATCAGCACACGGGCTCTCACGGGTTCGTCCTCTCCAGCCAGGCGTCGAACGACTCGCCGGTGATCTTCTCGTAGGCCTCGATGTACCGGGCCCGCGTGCCCTCGATGATGTCGTCGGGAATGGCGGGCGCGGGCGGGGACTTGTCCCACCCGCTCTGCGACGCCCAGTCGCGGACGTACTGCTTGTCGAAGCTCGGCTGGCCGTGGCCGACCTCGTAGCCGTCGACCGGCCAGAAGCGCGAGCTGTCCGGCGTGAGCACCTCGTCGCCGACGCGCAGGACGCCGTCGCTGTCGAAGCCGAACTCGAACTTCGTGTCGGCGAGGATGACCCCGCGCTCGCGGGCGTGCGCGGCGGCGGCGCCGTAGAGCGACAGCGTGAGGTCCTTGACCTGCTCCACGAGCTCGGGGTCGCCGACGATCTCCTTCGCGCGCTCGAGCGTGACCGTCTCGTCGTGGTCGCCGATCTCGGCCTTCGTGCTCGGCGTGAACAGCGGCTCGGGGAACTGCTCGGACTCCTGCATGCCCTCCGGCAGCGCGATTCCGGAGATCGCGCCGGTGGCGAGGTAGTCCTTCCAGCCCGACCCCGTGATGTACCCGCGGACGACGGCCTCGAGCGGGACCATCTTCAGCTTCTTGACGACGATCGCGCGGCCGCGCACCTCGTCGGGAACATCCTCGGTGGCGCTGAGGAAGTGGTTGGGCACGAGGTCCGCGAACTTCTCGAACCAGAAGACCGAGATGCCGGTGAGCACCTTGCCCTTGTCGGGGATCGGCGTCGGGTGAATGACGTCGTAGGTGCTGATGCGGTCAGACGCGACCAGCAGCAGGCGGTCGTCCAGGTCGTAGATCTCGCGGACCTTGCCGGAGGC
>SYBY01000426.1 GCA_005788585.1 Actinomycetota bacterium
CGTAAGAAGTCCCGCCGCGAGGCCGCAACGGCGGCCCAGTCGACGGGAGGGATTTGGAACCTAGCGCAGATCCGAACAAAGTCCAAACGGTTCAGACGGAACGTCGAGCCCCTACCCGCTTCTGACGTGCTATATGCGCCTGGCGGCGCGGGATTCCACCGCTTCGAGGAGTGCCGCGAAGTCGGCGTCGCCCCATCCGGCCGCCGCGGCCGCCGCGAGCAGGTCGGCTGCGTGCTCGGCGCTGGGGAAGGTCACGCCGGCCGCCTGCGCGGCCTCCAGGCAGAGCCCGACGTCCTTGCGCATGTGGTCGAGCTTGAAGAGCGTCGCGTAGTCGTGGGCGCGCATCGGGCCGGCTTTCAGCGCGAGCATCGCCGAGCCGCCCGATCCGGCGCCGACGACGCGCTCGAACGCGTCGAGGTCGAGCCCCGCGGCGCTGGCCGCGACCAGCCCTTCCGCGAGGACGGTGGCGTTCGCGGCGGCCATCGCGTTGTTGATCACCTTCAGCTGCTCTCCGGCGCCGAGGGGCCCGACGTGGACGATCAGCTCACCCATCGCCTCGAAGGCCGGCATGGCCCGGGCGACATCGGCGGCGTCGCCGCCGCACATGATCGTGAGCGTGCCGTCCTCGGCCTTCGGGGACGAGCCCGTGACGGGCGCGTCGACGAGCCCGATCCCGCGGGCGCGCAGTTCGTCGCCGATCGCGACGGTGTCCCCCGGCGCGATCGTGGACATGTCGACGCACAGCAGCCGCTCGTGGACTCCGTCCGCGGCCCCGTGGTGGCCGAGCAGCACCTCGCGGACCTGGTCGCCGTCGACGACCATCGTGATCAGCACGTCGCAGGCCGCGGCCAGGTCGGCCGCCGTCTCCACTGCCGTGGCCCCGTGCTCGGCCGCCCACGCCTGCGCCTTGCCGGGCGTGTGGGTCGCGACCGTCAGCGCGAACCCCGCCTGCACGAGGTTGGCGGCCATCCGGGATCCCATGATCCCCAGGCCGTAGAAGCCGATGCTCGGCCGGTCATCGGGGGTCGCCATGTCCGCCTCCTCCTGGGGTCTCGATGCGCAGTCGCTGGCCGGGGCGCAGCGCGCCCGTCGCCTTCGGTGCGAGCTCGTCACCGTCGATGAGATTGCGTCCGCGCGCACCCGGCTCGCCCCCCGCCGCGCCCGGTGGTGCGTGCCGCCGCCGCTCGGTCAGCAGCGAGTACGTCATCGGTGCGAGCGCCTCGAGCTCGCGCACCACGCCGTCGCCGCCGGCCTGCGCTCCTGCGCCGCCGGACCCGCGCCGCAGCGCGTAGCGCACGACCCGCAACGGGAACTCGAGCTCGAGCGCCTCGACGGGCGTGTTCAGCGTGTTCGACATCGCGACGTGCACGCCGCTCGGCCCCGGGGCGTCGGCGCAGGCGCCCTGCCCGCCGCCGAGGGTCTCGTAGTACGTGAAGTCGTCGTTGCCGAGCGTGAGGTTGTTCATCGTCCCCTGGCCCAGCGCCCGGCCGAACGCGGCCAGGACGAGGTCGGCTACCCGCGAGGACGTCTCGACGTTGCCGCCGACGACCGCGTGCGGCGGCGTGGCGTGCAGGATCGACCCCTCCGGGGCGATGACCTCGATCGCCCGGTGCGCCCCGGCGTTCGGCGGGACGTCGGGGTCGGTGAGTACGCGCACGGCGAAGTACGCGGCCGAACGGGTCACCGACGGCGGGCAGTTCAGGTTGCCGTCGTGCTGCGCCGCGCTGCCGGTGAAGTCGAGGATGAGCCGGTCGCCCTCGACCGTCGCTGCGAGGCGCAGCTCGAGATCGCCCTCCCGCGCCTCGAGGACGTCGACCGCGGTCCGGGTGCCGTCCTCGAGTGCCGCCAGGCACGCCCGCGTGCGGCGCTCGGCGTAGTCGAGCACCGCGTCGGTGCCGGCGCGCAGGCGGTCCGGTCCCAGCCGGGCGGCCAGCTCGCGCAGCCGCTGCGCCCCCGCACGGTTGGCGGCGCGCTGCGCGCGCAGGTCGGCGCGGCGCTGGTCGGGTTGGCGCATCTGGGCGACGAGCTCGTCGATCGTCGACTCGTCGAGCGGGCGCGGGGAGATCACGACGCCCTCCTCGGCGAGCGTCGTCGAGTCCGCGGGCATGGATCCGGGCGCCCGCCCTCCGACGTCGGCGTGGTGCGCGCGGCTGGCGGCGAAACCGACGAGGGTCCCGTCGACCCGCACGGGGGTCACGACGGTGATGTCCGGCAGGTGGGTCCCGCCGCAGTACGGGTCGTTGAGGATCCAGTCCTCGTCGGCGCCCGGCGGGGCAGCTTCCAGCACCGCGGCCACGGCGTCGGGCATCGCGCCCAGGTGGACGGGGATGTGCTCGGCCTGCATGACCATCTGCCCGTCGGCGTCGAACAGCGCGGTGGAGCAGTCGCGGCGTTCCTTGATGTTCGCCGAGTGCGCGCTGCGGACGAGGACCGCGCCCATCTCGTCGCACGCTGCGCGCAGGGCGCCGGTGAGGACCTGGAGGTCGATGGCGTCGAGCGCGGTCATCCGTCGGCTCCGTGCTCGAGGACGAGCGTGCCCGCAGGGTCGACCCGGCCGTGCCAGCCGGGGGCGACGACGACGGTCGCCTCACGCAGCTCGCAGACGGCGGGCCCGGCGATCTCGAGCCCCGGCGGGAGGTCGCCAGCCAGGACCTCCGCCTCGTGGGTCGCGCCGTCGAAGACCACGGGGCGCGACGAGCGCGTGGGCGCGGTGGCCCCGACGCCGGCGGCAAGATCGACCGGCGGCCCGGGCACGACCGCCGTCGCGCGAACGGTGACGAGCTCGAGCACCGCGTCCGGATCGGCGAAGCCGTACCGCTCGGCGTGCGCGTCGTCGAACGCGGCGCGCAGCGCCGGGGCGGTGAGATGCTCGGGCGTGATCGCGAGCTCGTGGGCCTGGCCGGCGTACCGGGCGGCGAAGACGTGGCGGACGTCGGCATCGTCTTCCCCGAGGGCCGCGCGGGCCTGCGCAGCGAGGTCGTCCGTGGCACTGCGCAGGGCAGCGTCCGTCAGCGCATCGCCTCGCAGCATCACCGTGCGCTGCTCGGTCGCGCGCCGGTCGGCGGCTGCGAGCCCGAGCGCGCTCAGCACGCCGCCGGCGCGCGGGACGAGCACCGTCGTCATGCCCAGCTCCTCGGCCAGCGCGCAGGCGTGCAGCGGCCCGGCGCCACCGAACGCCAGCAGGGCGAAGCCGCGCGGATCGACGCCGCGCTCGACGCTCATCACGCGCAGCGCCCGGACCATCTCCGCGTTCGCCACGCGCACGATGCCCTCCGCGCACGTCAGGCGGTCGAGGCCGACCTGCGCCGCCAGCGCATCGACCGCGGCCTCCGCCGCGGCCCGGTCCAGTGCCAGCCCGCCCGCGAGCTGCGCTCCACCGATCCGCCCGAGCACGACGTTCGCGTCGGTCACCGCCGGCTCCGTGCCGCCGCGCCCGTAACAGGCGGGTCCGGGGACAGCTCCAGCGGACCGCGGGCCGACGCGCAGCGCGCCCCCGGGATCGCGCCAGCCGACCGATCCGCCACCTGCGCCGACGGTGTGGATGTCGACCATCGGCAGCGCGATGGTGCGACCGGCGATCTCGCGTCCGTCGGTCAGCCGGGCCTCGCCGCCCTCGATGACGCAGACGTCGCACGACGTCCCGCCCATGTCGAAGCAGAGCAGGTCGGGATGCTCGCCGCGCGACGCGAGCAGCGCCGCGGCCGCCGCGCCTCCCGCAGGTCCGCTGAGGACCGTGAGCGCCGCGTGGTCCGCCGCGCGTTCGGCGTCGGTCAGGCCGCCGCTCGACTGCATGATCCGCGCCCGTGGCAGGCCGGCCCCGTCGGTGCGCGTCGCCAGAGTCGTCAGGTACGCCGCGAGCAGGGGGGAGAGACCGGCATCGATCTCGGTGGTGGCCGCCCGTTCGTACTCGCGGAACGTGCCGACGACCTGGTGGGAGAGCGAGACGTGGACCCCAGGGAGCCGGTCGCGCAGCGCGGCGCCGATCGCGAGCTCGTGGGCGGGGTGGCGGTCGGCGTGGAGGAGGACGACCGCGACGGACTCCGGTGTGTGTCCGGCCACGGCGTCGGCCACCGCGCCGGCGTCCTCGAGCGGGCGCAGCACGCCGTCGGGTCCCATGCGCTCGGCGGCCGCGACGCGCCGGTCGGGCGGCACGATCGGCGCGGGCCGGGCGACGCAGAGGCGGTAGAGGTCGGGCCGGTGCTGGCGCGCGAGCTCGACGACGTCGGTGAAGCCCTCGGTCGCGACGAGGACGGTGCGCGCCGCGTCGCCCTCGAGCAGCGCGTTCGTCGCGACGGTCATCCCGTGGGCGAACCGCCGGACGTCGCCGGCGTGGACGCCGGCCCGGTCGAGCACCGCGCTGACGGCGTCCATCACGCCGCGGGACTGGTCGCCTGGCGTGCTCGACGCCTTGGCGGTGACGATGCGCTCGCCGTCGGCGAGGACCGCGTCGGTGAAGGTGCCGCCGACGTCGACGCCGAGCAGCATCAGGAGGCGATCCGGGGCGTGCGCGATGTCACGCCCCGAAGCCTAGTTCTCGACGGCTCCGCTGAAACGGCGGAGCCGGTGTTACGCGGCTGCTGCCAGCCGATCCAGATCCTCGGTGTCGGCGAGGTGCTGGTGCGACGGGCAGTACCCGTTGGACGCGAGCGGCAGCCTGCGGCAGGGGGTCCCGCGACGTGTGGTCGCGCGACACTGCAGCGGATTGCCGTTCACGTCGTAGCCCTGCACCGGCTGGCGCGACAGCCATTCCGACGCAAGGGTGACGTACGACTCGATGATGTGCCACACCCGCTCCTGACAACCCATGGGGAAGTAGGGGCGGACGTCCGCGAAGAGCGTGCGGGCGGGGCGACGGAAATAGTGCCGATCCGTGGCCAGACGCTCGATGGTCTGTTCGCAGGCGTGCAGGACTTCGGCGTGGGCGTGCGAGGCATCCTCTCCCGCTACG
>SYBY01000007.1 GCA_005788585.1 Actinomycetota bacterium
CGAGACCACGTCGGTCCAGCTGAAGAACCGCACCGTGCAGATGCGCGCGGGTAAGGCCCAGCTGCAGATCCGCTGCACCACGAAGCGCGCGTGCGTCGGACGCGCCTGGGTCTCGGTGGGCGGCAAGCGCGGCACGGTCGCGTACCGCATCGCGGGTCGCACGACGAAGACCGTGCGGGTCCCGGCGGCCGGTACCTCGAAGACCGCCAAGGTGACGATCTCCGAGAAGGGCAAGAAGGGCGCGCGCACGATCCGCGCGACGCTCACCACGAAGCGCTGACCGACCATCAGACCGCCGAGCGGCAGATCGACGTTGCCAGAGCGACGTCGATCTGCCGTTCACCGCGGCGGCTACCGGACCGGAATCCGAAACCGCTGCCGGTACGCCCGCGGCGCCATCCCCGTCACCCGCTTGAACAGCCGCCGGAAGGACGCCGGGTCCTCGTAGCCGACCGCCCAGCTGATCTCGTCGACCGGCTCGCTGCTGGTCTCCAGCATCCGCTTGGCCCGCTCGACGCGCACCCGCTGGACGTAGTCGATCGGCGTGTGCCCGGTCACCGCCTTGAACCGCCGCGCGAACGTCCGGGGCGCGAGGCCGGACCACCGGACCATCTCGTCGACCGGCGAACCGACCGCGTAGTGCTCGGCGATGCCCCGCTGGGCGGCGAGCACCGCGGCGTCCCCGTGGTCCGTGGCCGGGTCGAAGACCTGGAACGGTGCCTGCCCGTTCTGGTGCCACTGCCACAGCAGGAACCGCGCGACGGCCTGCGCGGTCGACGGGCCGACGTGGGTGGAGATGAGGTGCAGCGCGAGGTCGTGCCAGGCCGATGATGCGCCCGACGTGACGATCCGCCCGCCCTCGCCGGAGATCACGAGCGCGTCGGCGGGCCGCAGCAGGACCTCGGGGTGGCGCCGGCGGAAGTCCTGCTCGGACGCCCAGTGGACCGTCGCCTCGTTGCCGTCGAGCAGCCCCGTCTCCGCCGCGAGGTTCGTGCCGGTGCACGCGGCGCAGAGCGTCGCGCCGCCCGCGTGCATCGCCGCCAGCCACCGGACGAGCTGCGGGTAGCGGCCGGGCGTCCATTCCTCCTCATGGCCGAACGCCATCGACGCGATGATCACGACGTCGGTGTGGTCGACATCGGCAATCGCACGGTGCACGGTCACCTCCAGGCCGCTGGCGCTGGTCAGCGGTCCGGCCTGCTCGCCGACGACCTCCACCTCGAACGGATCGGGCCGCGACGCGATCCGCTCCTCGGGTGCTGTGAGCTCCCCGATCGATCGCAGCGCCTCGAACAGCCCGCCGATCGGCGACGCCATCGAATCGGGGGTCGCGACGATCGCGACGCGGGTCGGAGAGGCGGAGTCGGGCACGAGGTGGCGGAAACGGACCGGTCGTGCGCAGTATCGCTCTTCTGCGGTCGCCCTCCCTCGCCGAAGCTGCCTGCGTCACCAGTCCATGCGAAGGAGCCCCATGTCCGCCCACGCCAGCATCCTCGACCCCGCCGCCGCCCTCGCCGGGCAGCTCACCGGCGAGGTCATCGCCCCGAGCCATCCCGGCTACGACGCCGCCCGCAGCGTGTGGAACGGCATGATCGACCGCCGCCCCGCCGTGATCGCGCGCTGCGCCGACGCCGACGACGTGGCGGTCGCGGTGCGCTTCGCCGCCGAGCGCGGCCTGCCCATCGCCGTCCGCGGCGGCGGGCACAACGTCGCGGGGACCGCGGTGTGCGACGACGGCCTGGTCGTCGACCTGTCGGCCATGCGCGCCGTGCACGTCGACGCGTCGGGCGCCACCGTCCACGTGCAGGGCGGCGCGACCTGGGCCGATGTCGACGCGATCACCACGCCCCTGGGCCGCGCCACCACGGGCGGCGTCGTCTCCGAGACCGGCGTCGCGGGCCTCGCGCTGTCGGGCGGGGTGTCCCACCAGCGGCGGCGTGACGGCATGACGATCGACAACCTCGTCTCCGCCGAGGTCGTCCTCGCCGACGGCAGGCGCGTGCGCGCGAGCGCCGGCGATCATCCCGACCTCTACTGGGCCCTGCGAGGCGGCGGCGGGAACTTCGGTGTCGTCACGTCGTTCGAGTTGCGCCTGCACGACCTCGGCCCCGAGGTCTTCACCCTGAACGTCGCCTACCCGGTCGCCGACGCGGCGCAGGTCCTCGCCGGCTGGCGCGACGCGGTCGCCGGTGCGCCCGACGAGCTGTCGACCTCGGGCTTCATCTGGTCGCTGCCCGACGTCGAGGAGCTGCCCGCCGAGCTGCGCGGGGCCCCGTACGTCGGCATCGGCGGGATGTGGGCCGGCGACCCGGAGGAGGGCGAGCGCGCCTGCGCCCCGCTGCGCGAGCTCGCGACCCCGCTGATCGACATGAGCGGACCGGCCGACTACGGCGCGTTCCAGCAGTCGCTGGACCCGTACTTCCCCGCGGGGCTGCGGTACTACTGGAAGGCGCTGTACCTGCGCGAGCTCAGCGACGCGGCGATCAAGACGACAGTCGCCCGGTCGGTGCGCCGCCCCTCGAACGACACGCTCGTGATCATCCGCCACTGCGGCGGCGCGATCTCTCGCGTCGGTGCGGACGAGACGGCGTTCGGTGACCGCAGCTCCGAGTGGATGCTGAGCATCGACTCGACGTGGAGCGACCCGGCCGCCGATGAGGAGAACATCGCGTACACGCGGGCGTTCTTCGACGCCGCGACGCCGTTCTCGACCGGGCAGACGTACTTCAACTTCCCGGGACTGCTCGAGGAGAACGACGCGGAGGTGCAGTCGACGTACGGCGAGAACCTCGACCGGCTCGCGCGGATCAAGGCGCAGTACGACCCGGAGAACGTGTTCCGGCTGAACCAGAACATCGAGCCGGCCTGATCATGGGGGTGTGACGTCTGCGCGCGCAAAGACTGCGCGCAGGCGTCCCACGTCGGCGCTCCGGCTGGTCTCAGCCGAAGCTCGGATAGACGCCGGTCGCGCAGACCCCGTACGTCGTGCCGGCAACGGGACCGGGGAGATTCGGAAGCGCGAACGTCGTGGCGTCGCCGCCGAAGGCGTTCCCGACGGTCTGGTAGACGAGCACGTTCGTGGAGATGGACAGGATGCGTCCGTCGGCCGGCAGATATCCGGGCCCGACCGCGTCGCCGCCGAACAGCGTCACCTGGCCGATGGTGCAGAGCGGCGGGGAATCCCCGCGCGGCCCGCCCGCGCACTGGTACCAGGTCAGCCCCGGGGCGAGGGGCGCGATATCGCGCCGAGCCGTCCAGTTCGATCCCGGCACGCTGGGGAACGCGTTGATCTCGTTGGTGGCGCAGTCGTTGGCCGCGCCGGGGCCGAAGGGGAAGTCTCCGTACTGGCAGATGACGTACGTCATGCCCGGAGGAGCGGTGAGGGTCGGGATCCGGAACTGCCCCGCCGGCGCCGCGCCGAACGTCGCGAAGTACAGGCTGTAGAGCGCGTCGTTCTCGTCGATCGGGAGCGTCAGGCCGATCGCGGGTAGGAGTCCTGCCGCGAGCGGGGAGCCTTCGCGCGCGAGGAGCGCGACCTCCCCGAGGCTGCATCCTCCGCCGCTGCCGATCTGCCCGTCGTCCTGGCCGTCGTCGATGAACAGCGAGGCGGCGCCGAACCGGCGCGGGAGCTTCGCGTCGACCTTCGTGCCGTGGCGGGCGAGCCCGGCCGACAGGGAGCTGAGAGCCTTGGCGTTGAAGCGGACGGTGCCCGTGCGGGGGCTGTAGCGCGGTGTCCCGAGCTCGAGCGCGGCGGTGTCAGCCCGCGCGCGCCCGCCGGCGAGCGTGAGCACGGCGTTCGGCGGGTCCGCGGCGAAGCCCAGCGCCTTCCAGGAGGAGAAGAGCGAGGCGGGACGGACGGAGCCGCTCTGCCGCGCGGGCCTGTCGGTGAACCACACCCCGCGGCGGTCGAGCTTGGACAGCGTGAGGACGAAGCGGCCCCGTGTCCCTGCGACGGGCGTGAGCGTGCCGCCATCGGCGTTCAGTGCGAACAGGGTCGGCGTGTTCGCGGGGATCCCGAGCGCCGGGGCTGCCGGCGCACCCGGCGCCAGCAGCCCGCCCCCCAGCAACGTCATGGTCAGGGCAAGCAGGGAGCGGCGCACGGCCCACGTAGTCGGTCCCCGCGCCGCGAGATGTACCGACAGGGGTCCGAGAGCGGAGAGAGAGGGATTCGAACCCTCGGTGGACCGTAAAGCCCACACACGATTTCCAGTCGTGCCCGTTCAACCGCTCCGGCACCTCTCCTGGGACATCGCAGGGTAGCGCGAGATTCCGTCGCGCTACACCTGCCAGGCGC
>SYBY01000427.1 GCA_005788585.1 Actinomycetota bacterium
CCGAGCGCGCCGCAGCAGCCGGCGCCGCGGTGCCGCCCGCGGGCTACGCGACGCCCGCCGGCGCCACGCCGCCGACCGCCGAGACCACGAATGACCTGCTCACGACGAGTGTCCAGGCCGCCGAGGAGCTGGCGTCGATCGGCGTCACCCTGCTCAAGCAGGTCGCGGGCTCCCTCGCGTCGAAGCTCCCCAAGCCGTAGTTGACGTAATCGCGCTTCCTCCGGCGGGCCCCCTGCGCTAGGGTTCCCGCCGTCAGCCGAGTCCCCGACGCGTCCGCGCCCGGGGAGCGGGGGAACCACTGCG
Source organism: Actinomycetota bacterium (assembly GCA_005788585.1). The sequence continues at coordinate 304 of SYBY01000427.1, forward strand.
GGCCGCACGTCGGCCCGCCGGGGCGAATCGGCGCCAACGACCTTCGGGTCCGCGGCGCGGTAGCGCACACGCGCGAGCCCGTCAGCTCACCCCGTAGGCGGACTGCCAGCCGCACCCATACCTGTGACTCGTTCGCGACCCCTCATCGCGGCGCTCTGCGCCGTTTCGATGGCCTGCCCCGCTGCCGCGCAGGCCCAGGCGCCCGTGCCCGCCACGGGCGGCGGCGCCGCGTTCGGCGAGTCGCCGCTCGCCGCCGAGCCCGCCGCGCTGCACGGCCGCATGACCACGATCAAGGGCTCAAGGCCCGACGCCGCGGGCAAGCAGGTCACGGTCCAGCGCCTGGTGCCCGACGTCGGCTGGCAGACCCTCGGCGTCGTCGCCGCCGACGCGTCGGGGACGTTCGCCCTGCCCTGGCGGGCTGCCGATGTCGGCCGCTACGAGCTGCGCACCGTCGTCGACGGCCAGAGCGCCCCCGCACAGGCGCAGACCGCCAGCGCCCAGGCCGCGGGCGCCGAGCTCGTCGTCTACCGGCCCGTGAAGGCCACCTGGTACGGCCCCGGCTTCTTCGGCAATCGCACGGCGTGCGGCCAGCGCCTGCGCAAGGGCACGCGGGGCGTCGCGCACCGCACGCTGCCCTGCGGCTCGGTCGTCGAGGTCAGCTACGGCGGGAAGTCCGTCCAGGCCCGCGTCATCGACCGCGGCCCGTTCCGCGCGGGTGTGCACTACGACCTCACGCAGGCCACGGCTCGCGATCTCGGCTTCGACGGCCTGGAGACCATCGGCGTGCTGACCGTCTCGCGCCCCGCCGAGCCGGCGAAGCGCAAGCGCCGCTAGCTCAGGGCTACGCGGCCGCGTCGACGTACGCGAGCGCCCGGTTCGTCAGCGCGGTGAGCGCCGGAGCGGGTTCCTCGACGGCCATCGGCCGATCGCGCAGGAGGGCGTCGAGTTCGTCGCCGAGCTCCTGGTCGCTGCGGCCCGCGAGCCTGGCGGCGACGAGCGCGGCCTTGCGCGTGGCGCGCGGGTCGATCGTCCACATCGACTCGAAGCGCCGCTCCATGTCCGCATCGTCCCCCGGCTCGGTCACGCCCGGCTGCTCCCACGCGAGCAGGCACGCGGCGTATCCGGGGGCGTCGACGATGACGGCCCACTCGTTGCCGAGCGCGTCCTCGGGCGCGATCGGGACCTCCACCGGACCGCCCGGCGGGCGGCGCAGCTCGTCGAAGTCCGCGAAGACGACCGCCGCGTCGGCGAGTTGCGCCATCCGGCGGTAGCGCGGCTCGACCTCGCGGTAGAACGGGTCGCGCTGGAAGGCGCCGAAGACGACGGGCCGGGCCGCGCGGGCGATGACCTCGTGCTCGATCGCCCGGCTGAGGGCGATCAGCGTGGACTTCCGCAGCACCTGGGGACGCACCGCCGCATCCGAGGCGGCGACCGCCGCGTAGATCGAGGGCCGGTCGCTCGGGGCGCCCGTCTCGCGCGCTCGCTCGATCGCCGCGGCGACAGACAGCCCGCGATGGCGGTAGGCGAGCACCCGGCGGAGCGTCTCGACGTCGTCGGCCGAGTACTTGCGGTAGCCCGACGGCGTGCGTGCGGGCTCCGGGAATCCGTAGCGCTGCTCCCACATGCGGATGGTGCCGGCGGCGATGCCGGTCTGCTCCGCGACGTCCCTGATCGCCAGTCCGCTCATAGTGTGGAACCTACATTCGACAACACGTGGAAGGACTCCTCGGCCTTCTCGACGGTTATCCGTACGGCTCAGACGAGCCCAGGGGTCAATCGCCGACGCGCCGGGGTACGTACGCATGACCATGAGCCCACCCCCCATCCTCGTCTTCGGCGCGACCGGCTCGATCGGTCGGCGCCTCGTCGACCTCCTGCGCGAGCGTGGACACGCCGTCCGCGCGCTCGCCCGCAACCCCGACCGCGCCGATCTCCCCGAGGACGTCGAGGTCGTGCGCGGCGACGTGCTCACCGGCCAGGGCGTCGAGGACGCGCTCGCCGGAGTCCGCTGCGCCTACTACCTCGTCCACTCGATGGGCCGTGGCAGCGGGTCGGCGGATGAGTTCGCCGATCGTGACCGGCAGGCCGCCGAGCTCGTGGGTTCCGCTGCGGCCGCCGCCGGGGTGGAGCGCATCGTCTACCTGGGCGGCCTGGAGGCCGAGGGGGCCGACTCCGAGCACCTGCGCAGCCGCCGCGAGGTCGCCGAGATCCTCGCGGGCCACGTCCCCGGGACGGTGCACGCCCGGGCGGCGATGGTCATCGGCGCCGACAGTGCGTCGTTTCAGATGCTCGAAGCGCTTGTCCGCCGTCTTCCCGCGATGATCTGCCCGCGGTGGGTCGACACCCGCACGCAGCCGATCGCCATGGACGACGTCGTCACCGCGCTCGCCGACCTGGCCGACCACCCCGACCCCCCCGGCGAGGTGCAACTCGGCGGCGCCGAGGTCATCACCTACCTGGAGATGATGGAGCGGATGGCGAAGGCGCTGGACCGCCGCCCGCCGGTCGTCGTCCGCGTGCCGGTCCTCACGCCCAGGCTCTCGTCGTACTGGGTGACCCTGATCACCCCGGTCGAGCTCGGGCTGGTCCAGCCGCTCGTCGACGGGCTGTCGGCCGAGATGGTCGTCACGACGCCGCCGCCCGAGGGCATCAACGCCCACCCGATGGGCTTCGACGACGCCGTCGCCGCGGCGCTCGCGTAGGGTCCGCGGCGACATGAGCGCCGTCGTGGCCATCCTCGCCGCCATCGCCGCTGCCGC
>SYBY01000428.1 GCA_005788585.1 Actinomycetota bacterium
CTGTCCGGCGCCTTCGGCGTGGGGTCGGGCTCCGGTCCGCTCGGTGGTGGCTCGCTCGTCGAGCGCAACCTGAATCGCTGGACCGTCGTGTTCGCCATCGCGTGGGTGGCGAACACCATCGTGCTGCTGCGGATCTGAGCGAGCGCTACGCCCCGCCGGTGACCCGCAGGTCCGCGACGCGGATCGCCGGGCACAGGACGCCGTGGGCGAACCGCCGTCCGTAGAACTCGCCGTGCCCGACCAGGCGCTGGCGGGAGCCGAGCGCCTCCGTCGCGGTGAGGATCCGCAGGAGCCCGTCGGTGATGCGCACGTCGCGCAGCGGCCGGCTGATCTGCCCGTCCTCGATGAGGAACGTGCCATCGCGCGTCATGGACGTGACGAGCGCTTCGTGCTCGCGGACCGTGTTCGTGTACCAGAGGCGCGTCACGTAGATCCCGCGCTCGATCGGCGCGCAGAGCGCCGCGACGTCCCGCGCGTCGCCGGGCGCGAGGACGAGGTTGGTGGCCGCCGGGCCGTCGGAGGACCCGCCCGGCGCGATCGCGTGGCCCGTGGATCGCGCGTCGCCGCCCGCAAGCGCCGCGGAGCGCAGGTCGTGGATCGGCTCGCGCGCGACGCCGGCCTCGAGGAGGGCCACACGGCGCTTGGCCATCCCGTCGGCGTCGAACGCGCGCGGAAGCGTGCCCCCGCTGCGGGGGTCATCCGTGAGCGTGACGGCGGGCGCCGCGACCTGTTCGCCGAGGCGGCCGGTGAGCGCGGCCCGGCCCTCGGCGTGGGCGAGGCCGTCGAAGGCCAGGGTGGCGGTGAACGACAGGAGCTCCCCGACCGCTTCGGTGTCCAGCACGGCGCGGTAGCGGCCGGGCGGCAGGTCGAGCGGCTCGTATGCATCGGTGACCTTCGCCGAGGCGGTGCGCGCGAGCGCGGCGCCGTCGATCGCGCCGACGGTCATGTCCGTGGCGGAGGCGAACCCGGACCGCTCGCGCTCGTCGCGGGTGATGACCTTCATGTAGCTGTCGGTGACCCGGTCGACCAGCCGCGCGCCGGCACTCGACGCGATGGCGTGGGTGACCTCGCCGGCGGACCAGATGCCGAACGCCTCATGTCCGTGGCGGGCGGCTTCGCGGATCGCGGCGTCGAGCGCGGCGGCGCCCTCGGCCGGGTCGAGCGCGGCCGTCGCGGCGTCCCACCCGGTGAGGCCCTCGGTGATCGCGCCGGGCGGCGGCGACGGGTAGGGGCCGCGACCCGTCGCGTGCCGGGCGGCGATCGCCGCGGCCTCGCGCGCATGGTGCGCGGCGGCCCGCAGGCCGTCGTCGTCGATGCGGTTCGTGGCCGCGACGCCCGCGTGGCCGTCCTGGATGACCATCACCTGCACGTCGAGATCGTCGATCGCGGTCGACTGCGTGGCCCGCGACCGCGCGAAGCGCAGGCTCAGCGATCGCTCGGCGACCACCCGGGCGAGCGCTGGGCCGTCGGTGTGCGCGAGCGCCCGCTCGGCCAGCTCCAGCGCGACGGTCACGCGACGCCGACCTCGACGTCATGGAACCGCGACGGCGCGGTGCCGTGCCCGACGGGCAACATCTGGCCCGGTTCGCCCTTCCCGCAGTTCATGACGCCCCAGACGCGCCAGTCCGACGCCGAGCAGACCGCGTCGAGACCCGACCAGAACATCGGCGTCACGCCGGCATAGCTCGGGTCGCGGTACAGCCTCCCGAGCTTGCCGTCGCGGATCTCGCGCGCGGTCTCACAGCCGAACTGGAAGTGCAGGCGGCGGTCGTCGATGGACCACGAGCGGTTGGTCTCCATCAGGAGGCCGTCGTCGGTCGCCGCGATGAGATCGTCGAGGGTGCCTGCGGCGCCCGGCTCGATCGACACGTTCGTCATCCGCACGATGGGCTGACGGGCGAACCCTTCCGCGCGGGAGCACCCCGTGGAGCGGGGCAGGCCGAGTTGCGCAGCCGAGGTGCGGTCCGACAGCGTGGCACGAAGCACGCCCTCCTCGATGAGCGTCGTCCGGGCGCCGGGGATGCCCTCGTCGTCCCACGCCGCGGTGCCGAGCGCGCCGGGCAGGGTGGCGTCCGCGGTGATGTGCAGGTGCGGTGAGCCGTAGCGCAGCGTGCCGATGTCGCGCGCGGCGACCCAGCTGGCCCCCGCGTACGCGGCCTCGCCGAGGAGGATGCGGTCGAGCTCGAGTGCGTGCCCGATCGACTCGTGGATCTGGATGGCCAGCTGCTCACCGCCGAGGATGACGGTCCGCCGCCCCGCGGGACACTCCGGCGCGGTGAGCAGCTCCAGCGCCTCGTCACGGACACGGGCGGCAGCCCCGCCGAGGTCGAGCCCGAGCACGTGCTCCCAGCCGGCGAGGGCGACGTCACCCCCGTGCGCGGCGGGATACGACCGGGTCTGGACCACGTCGCCGTCGGTTGCCAGCGCCTGGAGGCCGCCGCCGCACTCGGTGCGCACCTGGGTGCACGCGGCGCCGTCGCTGGTCGCCAGCGCCCAGGTCTCGCGCATCACGTGCGTCTCCGCGGAACCCCGCCGGATCCGGGGGTCGGATCGCAGTGTCTCCTCCGCGGGTACGAGCAGCGCGAGCTTGTCCTGCACCGAGACCGCGAAGGGGTCGATCTCGCACGCCGATGCCCAGTGTCCGCGCGCGGGTTCCATCGTCCCCGTGTCGGCGAGCGGGGGAACGGGGCCGGGGGTCGCAGGGCCGGCGCGCGCGATCTCGAGCGCCTGGTCGATCGCGTCCTCGAGGGCGGTGGCGCTGACCTCGCGGGTGGCCGCGAAGCCCCAGCGCCCGTCCGCGCGGACGCGCACCCCGATCCCTTCCGACGTGCCCGTGTCGACCGCGTCGATCTCGCCATTGCGCACGCGGACCTGCTCGAAGGTTCGTCCCACGAATCGGGCTTCGACGTACGCGCACGCCTGCGGAGCCGCGTCGATGCGGCCCTGGAGCAGCGCGAGCACCGCGGGGTCGGGGCCGCTCACCAGGCCGCCCTGTAGATCGCGCGGATCTCGTCGGCGATCGGTGGCGGCGGCGTGTGGTCCAGTTCGGAACGGCGCAGTGCGATGGCGACGCAGGATTCCAGGACGTCGGGGTGCACGCCCAGGGCGCGCAGCGAGCGGGCGTCCGCGCGGGCGGTGAGCTCCTCGGCGAGCTCACGGAACTCGGTCGCGTCGACGAGTCCGCGACGGTCGAGGGCGACCAGTGTGTGCGGGAGCAGGGCGGCGTTGACCGTTCCGTGGGGAAGCCCGCTGGCCCGGACCAGCGTCTGCGCGAGCACATGGTGCAGCCCGATCCCGGTGGCGTCGAGCGCGTAGCCGGACAGCAGCGCACCGAGTGCGAGCTCGTCACGGTCCGGCTCTGCGGCGCCGAAGCCCTCGCCGAGCCTCCTTGCCGCGTCCCGCGCCACGAGCGTGGGCACGGGGGAGGCACCGCGGGTGGCCGTCGCTTCGATCGCGTGCGCGAGCGCGTTGGCGGCGCTGCCTGCGAGATCGCGGACGGGCTGCGACGCCGAGAGCTCGGGGTCGTTGACGATGATCGCCGGGCGGACGCGCGGTGTGGACGGGTCGACGCCCGTCGCATGCCGGTGCGATCCCGTCATCTCCGCTGCCGACAGGGTCGTGGGGACCGCGGCGACCCGCAGGCCGCCGCGTGCGGCTGCGACCGACTTCGCGACGTCCACGACCCGGCCGCCTCCGAGGGCCACGAGCGGCCGGTCGGCGGGCAGGTCGACGTCCTCCAGGTCGGCGAGCAGGAGCGCGGCGACCTCGTCCACCCGGCCGACCGGGACGTCCCGGGCGACGGCCGCGGCTTCGGCGATGTCCGGCGCGGCCGCGCGGGCGCGCGGGGTCGTCAGCAGCGGATAGCCGGCTCCGAGCAGCGACGGGGCATCGGCGGCGACGCCGCGCCCGAAGCGGATCGTGCGCTCACCGTCGCGCCAGGTGAAGGGTGGGACCATCCCGCGCAGTTTGACCACTCGGGAGGATGGTCGGCGGCATGAGGGCGGCGGGGCGGCCGCCCGGCCGAGCGGCGACGCGTCAGATCCGCGCGGCGGTGGTGCGGCGCTGGCGCCGGACGACGTGCAGCAGGCCGCTGCGCGAGGAAGCCGCGTCGACGCGCTCGGCGCGCAGGCGCAGGAGTTCGACCACGCTCGCCGTCCGGGCGAATGGGTCGGCGGCGATCCGGCCGTCGGCCAGCGACAGCGCGGCGACCGCGCGGTCGTCCTGCTCGGCGATGAGGGCCGGCATGAGAACCGCGTCCGTCTCGTCGAGGGTGGCGAGGCGGTGCAGCGTTGCGATATCGGCCGCCGTGGCGGTGCGGATGGTGATGGCGGGGTCGATGGTGGGGGTGGTGGTGCGGGGCATGGTGGTCGTCCTCTCGTGCTCGTCTGTCCTTAACATCGCACCGCAGGCGCATCAGCTCCAATGACATTTGGCTGCTGCAGCGATAAGCTGGCCTAATGCTTGATGTCCGTCGCCTGCGGGTGCTGAAGGAGGTCGCGGCGCAGGGGTCCTTCTCTGCGGCCGCCGACGCGCTCGCGTACACGCAGTCGGCCATCTCCCAGCAGATCGCGGCGCTGGAACGCGAGACGGGGACGCGACTGCTGGAGCGCCACCCCCGTGGCGTGCGGCTCACGGACGCCGGGCGCGCGCTGGTCGCCCACACCGAGGTGATCCTGTCGCGCCTCTCCGACGCGGAGGCCGAACTCGACGCGATCGCCGGCCTGCGAGGTGGTCGCCTGCGCCTGGTGTCCTTCCCCACGGCGGGGTCGTCGATCCTTCCGGCGGCGATCGCGCGCTTCCGCGAGCAGGCTCCGGGCGTCGAGCTCAGCCTCGAGCCGCGGGAGCCCGAAGAGGGCCTGGCGGACCTGCACGCGGGCGACTGTGACATCGCCGTGACGATCCGCGCCCCGCACACGGGTGTGCCGGACGACGGCACGGTACGGCGGCACCTCCTCGACGATCCGATGTTCGTGTGTCTGCCCGCCGGCCACCGGCTGGCCCAGGCGCGGTCGCTGCGGCTCGCCGACCTGGACACCGAGCCCTGGCTGGTCGGTTCGACCGGCAGTTGCCCCGACACGACCGTCCTGCTGCGCGCCTGCCAGACGGCCGGGTTCGAGCCGCGGATCGGGTTTCACTCGGACGATTACCTCGCCATGCAGGGCTTTGTGGCGGCGGGCGTGGGCGTCGCACTGATCCCCGATCTCGCGCTCATCACCGTCCGGGACGACGTCGTGATCCGCGAGCTGAGCGGCGAGAACCATCACCGCGTGATCGAGGCGGCTACCCTGGAGGGCGCGTTCTGCTCCCCCGCCTCGCAGCTCATGCTCGACCTCCTCGCCGAGGTCGGCGCGGGGTTCGCGCGGGACCGGCGCGCACTCGCACTCGCCTCCTGAGGGCGGCGCGGCACCACATCTTGCACAGGTTCGGGCGCCAAGACGCTCGATGGTCCGTGCATCGGCGCGCTCGCGCGTGTCACCCGCCAGACTCCCCAGAAGAGGGTATCCCCAGTTGTGACCCTGACCCGCCGCCTGTACGTGCTCTCCGCCGTGGTCGCCGCGCTTGCGGCGGTGGTGGTCGGCATGCTCGTGGTGGCGATCAGTCAGTACCGCGAGGTGCAGGGCCAGGCCGACGAGGTCCGCGAGGCCATCGAGGTCGCATCGGACGTCGAGCGGGCGAGCGTCGAGCTGCGTATCGCGGCAGGCGCGCTGGCTCTCGGCGGGTCGGCGGAGTTCCGCGAGCGGTTCATCGCCGAGGCCGACCGGCTCGAGCGGGCGCTGCAGCGCTTCGATGCCGTGACGACCGAGCCCGAACCGGTGCGCAGGGCGGCGAACGAGACGAGGGAGGCGGTCGACGCGTTCCAGCGCGAGTACGCCGAATCGCTGTTTCGCCAGGTGCAGCGTGACCCCGAGGAGGCGCGCCGGCGTGTTGCCCGCGGTGGTGAGGGACGCGCGCGCACAGAGGAACTGAGGCGGAGTTTCAGAGCGCTGCGCGACGTCGAGGAGCGCGCGGTCGCCGCGCGCGAGGAGGAGGCGGGCGACGCCGCGACGCGCGCGATCGTGGCGGTCATCGGCGCCGGGATCGGGCTGATCGTGCTGCTGTTCGCCGCGGTGGCCTACCAGCGGTCGGCCGTCATCCAGCCGCTGCGCCGCCTCGGTGGTGCGGCGTCGCAGATGTCCGCCGGGGATCTCGGTGTCCGGGTCGACGTCCGCGGCCACGACGAGATCGGGGAGGTCGGCCGGGCGTTCAACGCCATGGCGGCCTCGATGGACGCCACCCAGTCGGAGATGGAGGCGCAGAACGCCGAGCTCGAGCAGGTCAACGAGCAGCTGCGCCAGCGCGGGGACGAGCTGTCGGCGACCGCCCAGAGCCTCAGCGCCGAGACCGGCAGGCTCGAGGCGCTCAGCACGTTCGGCCAGCGGCTCATCGCCACCAGCGGCCTGCAGGAGGTCGCCGAGTTGACGCTGCGCACGGCGATGGAGGTCGGTGGGGCGCGGATGGGCACCGTGCACGCCGGACGCGGGCTGGCCCTGCTCGCGGCGCGCGGCATCGCGCCGGATCGCGTGTCGCAGACCCTGACGGCGGGTCAGGGCCTCGCCGGGCGCGCGATCCAGGAACACCTCACCGTCGACGTCGCGGGGGATCCGGAGGCGCCCGAGGTCGATGGCATCGGCGGGGGCATGCCGATCGGCAGGCAGCTCTTCGTCCCCCTGGTGCGCAACACGGACGTCGTCGGCGTGCTCGGGCTCGGGTGGCTGAGCACGAACACGATCGACCCGGACACGGCCGGCCTGCTCGAGCAGTTCGCCCGCCAGGCCGCCGTCGCCATCGCGTCGGCGCAGGCCACCGACCAGGTCCGCGAGCTCGCCGACGTCAATCGCGCCGTCATCGAGGCCAGCCGCGACGCGATCTCGCTGCACGCGCGCGACGGCTCGCTCATCCTCACCAACCAAGCCATGCGCGCGCACTCGCTGGACGTCTGGGGCCGCTCCATGGACGAGATGCCCGAGCTCGCGATGGACCTCGCCGGCGCGCTGACCGACCCGCGCGGCTATCTCGAGACGATGGAAGCGATCATGAACGACCGGGCCGAGGAGACCTTCGACGAGTTCGAGGTCGCCGACACCGGCCGGGTGTTCACGCGCTACACCCGTCGGGTCCGGGTGGCGGGGCACGACGAGGCGGGCCGGCTCGTCGTCATCCGCGAGGTCACCGCGGAACGGCAGTCCGAGCGCGCGAAGGAGGCGTTCGTCGCCAACGTCTCGCACGAGGTGCGGACCCCGCTCGCGGGGATCATCGGGTTCAGCGAACTGCTCCTGGGACGCGAGTTCGATCCCGAGGAGCGCCGCCGCCACCTGCAGACGATTCACCGCGAGGCCCTCCGCCTGTCCAGCCTGGTCGACGACTTCCTCGACCTCCAGGGCCTGGACCAGGCGCGGTTTCGCATCGTGCCGTCGAAGCTCGACGTCCGGGACGTCGTGCGCCAGCAGGTCTCGGTGTACACGGGCCGCGACGAGGCCCATGGGATCCGGCTCGACCTGCCCGACCACCCGACGCTCGTGATGGCCGACGAGCTGCGCATCGGGCAGGTGCTCGGCAACCTGCTGTCCAACGCGATGAAGTACTCGCCCGAGGGTGGCGACGTGATCGTGACGGTCTCCAACGGTGACCGCGACGTGCGCGTGGAGGTCGAGGATCAGGGTCTGGGCATCCCGGCATCGCACGTCGCACATGTCTTCGAGCGGTTCTTCCGGGTCGAGCACGAAGGCCACGAGCGGATCGGCGGAACCGGCCTCGGCCTGGCCCTCGCACGCGAGCTCGTGGAGATGCACGGCGGGCGCATCGGCGTGGAGAGCACCGAGGGCCAGGGCTCGCGGTTCTGGTTCACGTTGCCGTCCGCGGACTGAGCCCGCTGCCGGACCACCTTCCGGTGCGGTAGCGTCGCGCCATGCGACGCACGGTGATCGTGGCCTTGGGCGTGGTGGCGCTCCTGCTGGTGCCGGGCGCCGCGGTGGGGGCGGGGCTTCCCGTGACCTACAAGATGCCCTCCGGCACGCCGGCGGATCCTGACGGCCCACCCGCGGGCGCCAACGACTGGGGGTGCCGGCCGAGTGCGGCGCATCCCCGGCCCGTGATCCTCGTTCCCTCGACGGCGAACACCATGGCCGTGAACTGGGCCACGCTCTCGCCCCTGCTGAAGAACGAGGGCTACTGCGTCTTCTCGCTGAACTACGGCGCGTTTCGCTCCCCGCTCGGGCTGCGGTACTACGGCGGGCAGCCGATCGAGTCGTCGGCGGCTGAGCTGGGTGCCTTCGTCGAGCGTGTCCTCGCGGCGACCGGCGCGCCGCAGGCCGACCTCGTCGGCCACTCGCAGGGCGGGATCCTCGCGGAGTACTACGTCAAGTTCCTCGGCGGGGCCCCGCGGGTGAAGACGATCGTGGGGCTGGCGTCGCCGACGAAGGGCGGCACGCTCAACGGGCTGCTCGACGCGGCCGAGAACCTGCGTCGGCGATCACCGCAGATCGGCAACGCATTGTTCGCGCTGGTGGAGGACAACGCGCCGTCGATGATGCAGCTGCGCATCGGTTCGCCGTTCATCGTGAGGCTCGGCTCGGTGCCGGAGCCGCAGGGCATCGCGTACACGAAGATCGCGTCGCGCTATGACCCCGTCGCGACGCCCTACCGCAACGTCTTCATCGACGGTGCGAACAACGTGCTCGTCCAGCAACGCTGCCGCCTGGACTTCGCCGACCACGGTGCGCTGGCGTTCGACCGGATCGCGCTGCGCGAGGTGCGCAACGCGCTGGACCCGGCGACCGCGGGGCGGATCGGCTGCGTGCTCGTCCTGCCGTTCGTCGGCGGGTGAGCGCGGTGGTGGCCCCTGGGCGGCCACCACCGGCGTCAGGGATCCGGGTGGATCAGGAGACGATGATCCGCCCGAACGGGTTCTGCACCGCCTTGACCGCGGCGCACGTCATCCGAACGCTGATCGGCGAGCCGCCCGCGCCCGGGGTCGTCCCCCGGAGCGTCGCCGTGTAGGTGCCGAAGCGCAGGTCGACGGTGCCGACGTTGGCCGTGTTGAACGTGACGCTCGACGTGCTGGTGAACGCCGAGGTCCACGGCTGGCCGGCCTGCAGTGCCACCGAGCCGCCGGAGGTGCCGGTGGCCAGCCGCTGGGACGCCGTGGCCCCGGAGCTGATCATCGCCAGCGAGTTCAGCGTCGCCTCCGCGCTCGTGGAGTTCGCGAGGAGCGTCGCCCGGACGGTGTTGGCGTCCGCGGCGTCGAAGGCCAGCGACGTGGAGATGCCGCTGACCGTCGAGGTCGTCGTCCCCTGGGACAGCCGGACGCGGTCGTTGACCGTGGCCTTGACGCGAATCGTGCCGTCGATCTGCGTGCCGACGAGACCGGGGTACGTCGTGTGCTGGCTCACCGTGCAGGAGACGGGAATGGTCTTGTCCACGCGGTTGCGGAGCTGCCCGACGACGAACTGCGCGAGGTTGCGGTGCGCGGGGATGTCCCCCGCGTAGTGCAGGTGCTCCCACAGGCCGCCGCTGCCGGCCTGGCAGATCGGGTCGTTCCACAGGCAGTAGCTGCGGACCTTGCCGAAGTGCGTCTGCTCGAGTGCGTGCTCGTTGCGCATGCTGAACCCGACCGAGCCCTGGACGAAGGAGCCCGCGTGCTTGCCGCGGTTGGTGTCGTCCGGCAGGCCGTGCTGGTAGTTGTCCGGCCAGCTGATCAGGGGCCCGGCGGTCATGACGTTCAGCGCGTTGGTCGCCGAGCCGGGGATGGTCTCGGGGCTGCGGAACCCGGGGTCGGCGAACATGGCGACCGCCACGACCTTCGCCTTCTCTGCGGTGGTGAGTTCGGGGTTGTGCTGTTCCTGCTGGTAGAAGATCCGGTCGGCGTTGGCGGTGATCGCGTTGGCGACGACGAGGGAGCCCTGCGAGAACCCGAGGTAGACGAAGCGCTTGTCCGGGCAGCGCGTGATCTGCGCCCGCGTGTAGTTGACGAGGCCGGTGGTGCCGGACCGTACGCTCAGCTTGAAGTCCTTGTACGCCCCGAACGGATTGAACGGGTCCGGGATGGTGGCCGGGTAGCTGATGTCCGTACGGACGATCTGGCCGAGCTTGCCGGGCTGCGCGACGCCGGGCACCATCGCGGTGGAACCGTCCGTCGGGTTCGTCATCTCCTGCTTGATCAGGCCGTAGACGCCGGTGGGGTTGTTGCGATCGGTGGACCCGTCGAGGTTGAGGCTCGAACCCGAGGGCTCGGAGGTGCCGCGCACGACCACGACGTCGACGTCCGCGCAGGTGCCCGCGATCTCATCTGGCGAGGCGACGGCGGGAGGGGCGAAGGAGACGAGCAGCGTCAGCGAGCTCGCGGCGAGCAGGCTCGCGCTCCGGAATCTGGACATGTCTCTCCTGGCGGCAGCTGGACAGGACGTGAGGGCGAGCCGCGGCACCCCGCCGCGCGATTGTGACGGACCGGTCGGTGAATGAGATTCAATCCGGCGGTGTGGGACGGCCCGTCCCTCGGGCGCGGCCGGTACGCCACGATGTGGCGATGGCCGAGGACCCGTACACCGCCGAGCTCGACGCGTTCGTGGCGTCCCGCAAGGCCCTGGTGGGCGAGTTGCGGGCGACCGGTGACCGCGATGGCGCGAAGGCTGCTGCCGCGCTGCGCAAGCCGAGCGTCGCGGCGTGGGCGATCAACCAGCTCGTCCACCGTCACGGCGAGCAGGTCGCGGCGTTTCGCGCGGCCGCCGCGCAGGCCCGGAGCGCGCAGGTCGACCTCGCCGGTGGCGGGGACCGTGACGCGTGGCGGGCCGCGATGGCCGCGGTGCGTGAGGCGCACCGCGCGCTGACGGATGCCGTGGCGGAGCTGGGGGTGAGCGCCGCGGCACGGGACGGCGCCGAGGCGACGCTGGCGGCTGCTGCGGCCGACGAGTCCGTGGAGGCCGAGGCCCTGAGCGGCCGGCTCGTGCGCGAGGTCGAGCCGGGAGGCTTCGGCGGGCTGCTGGCTGCGGACATCCCGACTGTCGCCCGGCCGGAGCAGGCCGAACAGCCCGACGAGGACGACGCCGAGGAACGGGCGGCCGCTGCGGCCGAACGGGAGCGCGCTGAGGCGCTGGAGGCCGCACGCGAGCGCCTGGCAGCGGCGGAGGATGAGCTGGGGGTGGCCGAGCGCCGGCGCGACGAGGCCGCCGCGGCGGTGAAGGACGCCCGGCGGGAGGTGGCGGACCTCGAGGACGCGCTCCCGCGCAAGCCCCGCGGTCAGAGGTCGTAGCGCGGCGACTCCCGTCGCCCCCTTGCGGGCGTTGCGGCGGGTCAGGGGCGAGGACATCGCGGCGAGTGACGCGCCGCTGGCCGAGGAACACGGTCCCGGTTTGACGGGGGCGACGGCGGTCGGGTAAGGTCGTAACGCCTGTTACGTAACACTCGTTACGGAGGGCGGAGCGGAGAGAGATCGCGGGCGCCTGCCCGGGCCCCTGGGTGCATGTCCTCGAGGAGAGATGGGAGACGTGATGGAGCAGACGGACATCAACGCGGTGATGAGCAGGCGCAGGCTCATCGGTGCGGGCGTGGCGCTCGGCGCCGGCGCGGCGCTGCCGAAGTGGACCTGGGCCGCGGCGCAGTCCGTGGCCGGGGTCGGCGGGGTCGGCGTCCCGCCCTGGGAGGTCTGGGACGCCGAGGCCGATCCGGTCATCGCCGCCGTGATCGATCGCGGCGAGGCGCCCATGGTCAACGCGCTGCTGCGACAGTGGACGCAGAACGGCCAGCCCCTTCCCGACGGACTGCCCGCCGACCTGCGCGAGTTCATGGAGCACGCGCGCCGGCTGCCTGCGTGGGCGGACATCGACAAGCTCAAGTGGGCGGTCGACTTCAACAAGCGGCGCGGGGTCTATCTCGGTGTCGCCTATGGCTTCGTCAGCGGCATGATGAGCACGGTCATCCCCCACGAGGCGCGAGCGGTCTACTACTCCAAGGGGGGCGGTGACATGAAGGACCGCATCTCCAAGACCGCCAAGCTCGGCTACGACATCGGCTCGGAGCGTGCCTTCCACTCGCCCCACGGCGAGATGATCGTCACGTGCGTGAAGACGCGGATGGCGCACGCGGGCGTGAGGCACCTGCTCCCGCAGTCGCCGCACTGGCGCCATGGCGCCACGGAGGCCGGCGGCATCCCCATCAGCCAGCGCGACATCCTCGTCACCTGGCACAGCCTCCCGACCTCGGTCATGCGGTCGTTTCGCAAGTGGGGTGTGCGCACGCCGCCTCGGGACGCCGACGCGTTCCTGCACTCCTGGCAGGTGGCCGCGCACATGCTCGGCGTCCGTGACGAGTACATCCCTGCGACCTGGAGCGCCGCCGAGACGCAGGCGCAGCAGATCCTCGACCCCGTGCTCGCACCCACACCGGAGGGCAAGAAGCTCGCCCGCATGCTGGTGAATCTCGCCGCCGAGGTCGATCGCGGCCACATCAGCCGTCCCCTGCTCGAGTCGCTGACCCGGACGTTCCTGGGCCCGAAGATCGCCGGCTGGCTGGAGATCCCCCGCCACCCGTGGCAGGACGAGCTGCTGGCGGCCGCGTGGCCGTTCTACGTCGGGGTCCAGGAGGGCACCCTCTGGCTCGCGCCCCGCTACGCGAAGCAGTTCTGGAACTTCTTCGCCGAGGTCCTGCGCCAGGGCGCGCTGTGGTACCTCGGGGAGGGCAAGCGGCTCTACATCGAGATCCCGGTGATGAACAACCCGAACTACCTGAACGCCCCGCCGCCCGCGTGACCCGAACGAACCTCGGCCGCCCGCGCCGCGCGGGCGGCAGGGGTCAGTCGTCGCGAAGCGGCTGCGGATCTCCGAGCCACGCCAGTTCGTCGGCGAGCATGCGGGTGGCGAGCTCCTGGGCGCGTTCGGGACGCTCGACGCCGGCCAGCAGGCCGATGCCCGCCAGCAGGGTGACGAGGCGGTCGGCGCGATACTCGACATCGACCTCGGCGTGCAGCTGCTCCTCCTCCTGGGCCTCCGCGAGCAACCCCGCGAGCATGCCGCGCAGGGCCACCCATCCCTCGCGGTAGCGCGCAGAGAGGCTGTCGCCGTTGGCGGCGTCGCTCCAGACCGCGGCCCACACGCGCCACTCCTGGCGCCGTTCGGCATCGACGGGGAGCATCGCCTCGGCGGCGCGGTGCAGCCGGTCCAGCGCCGGGGTGTCCGACGCGATCGCCTGCGCCACCCGCCGTCCCGCGGCGGCGTTCGTGGCGTCGAGCATGGCCTCCATGACCTGCTGCTTGCCCTCGAAGTAGTGCGTGACGAACCCGGTGGTGACGCCGGCCTCGGCCGCGATCACGCGCATGCTCGCGCCGCTGATCCCTCGCGTCGCCACCGCGCGCGTGGCGGCCTCGACGATGCGCTGTCGCGCCGTGGGGTCTCGGACGGTCCTTGCCAAGCCGGGCCAGACGATACGGGAGCGGCGGTGGGGTGGTCGAGAACGCGAAAGCCCCCGAGGTGTCGGGGGCTTTCGTCCGCATGCGCCGAAGAGGACTCGAACCTCCACGGGTGTTACCCCACAAGGCCCTCAACCTTGCGCGTCTACCAA
>SYBY01000429.1 GCA_005788585.1 Actinomycetota bacterium
AATGCACGCTGGCGCCTTCATCCACAATAATCAGTGTGCGCTCAAACTGGCCCGCATTTGCGGTGTTGATGCGGAAATATGCCTGCAGCGGCATCTCGACGTGCACGCCCGGCGGCACGTAGACGAACGAGCCGCCCGACCACACGGCGCTGTTCAGCGCGGCGAGCTTGTTGTCGTTGCTCGGGATGATCGTGGCGAAGTACTCGCGGACCAGGTCCTCGTGCTCCCGGAGGCCCGTGTCCATGTCCATGAAGATGACGCCCTGCTGCTCGAGGTCCTCGCGCACCTGGTGGTACACGACCTCGGACTCGTACTGGGCGCCGACGCCGGCGAGGAACTTGCGCTCGGCCTCCGGGATGCCCAGGCGGTCGAACGTCTTCTTGACGTCCTCGGGCACGTCGTCCCAGGAACGTTCGGCGCGCTCGGACGCGCGGACGAAGTAGTGGATGTCGTCGAAGTCGACCTCGGCGAGCATCGGGCTGCCCCAGGTCGGCATCGGGCGGGCCTCGAAGTGCTCGAGCGCCTTCAGGCGGAACTCGCGCATCCACGCGGGCTCGCTCTTCATCTCGGAGATCTTCTCGACGATCTCGCGGTTGATGCCCTTCGGGGCCTTGTAGAGGTAGTTCTCAGCGTCGTGGAAGCCGTACTTCTCGGTGTAGTCCGAGTTGATGTCCTGCAGGGCTTCCTGCTCGGCGATGACGTCGGGTGTGGCCATGGGGCTACTCCACCTCCAGCTTGATCGTGTCGCCCTCGACCCGGACGGCGAAGGTCTCGACCGGGACGTAGGCGGGCAGGGTCTGAGGCTTGCCGGTCCGCAGGTCGAACAGGGAGCCGTGCCGCGGACACTCCACGGTGCAGGCGTCCTGGTCGAACTCGCCCTCGGCGAGCGGCCCGTCGTCGTGCGAGCAGCGATCCTCGATCGCGAGGAGCTCGCCGTTGCAGTTGAAGACGCCGATCTCGTAGTCCTCCCAGACAACGATCTTGCGATCGCCGGGGGCGAGTTCTCCGAGGGTGCAGACGTCGATGACTTCGGGCATACGGTGGGGCAGTTCCAAATTCCGATGACGGAGGTACGGATTGTAGCGGGCAGCCGGTCGGGACCTCGGTCTCCCGGCACGCTGGAGATACGCGTGCGTACCGTTCGTGGCACACTGTCCGACGCGCCGCTGGGGAGCCGCGCTCAGCCACCGGAGGAGAGAGTCCATGACGTGCCGCCGCCTGCTCGCTTCGGCCACCGCCGCAGCCGCCGTGTGCCTGGCCGGGCCCGCCACCGCGGCGGCCACGACGTGCGCTGCGCCCACAGGGGGCGCGGAGTTCCAGCGGGTGGCCCCCGAGCAGGTGGGCCTGGACGGCGCGAAGCTGCGCAACGCCACCCGGTTCATGGCATCACGCCGGGCGCTCTCCGTCCGCGTGTACCGCCGCGGCTGCCTGGTCTCGAGGAGCCAACTCGACCCCTACACCGAGGGCGTCCGCAACAACGTCTGGAGCGTGACGAAGGGCGTCACCGCGCTGCTGACCGGCCGCGCGATCACGCAGGGCAAGCTCGCCCTCGACGATCCGATCGGCCGCTTCCTCCCCGAGGCCGACGCCGCACACGGTGCGATCACCGTCCGCCAACTGCTCACGCAGACCTCGGGGCTGCGGTTCTCGTGGTCCTCCGACGTCCTCGCACGCGACGCCGTCGACTACACACTGGCCCTGCCCTTCCGGCATGAACCCGGCACCTATTTCGAGTACGCGCAAACAACGGTGACGCTCCTCGGCGCCGTCGTCCAGCGCGCCGTGGGCCAGGACCTGCAGACCTACGCGCACCGCGAGCTCTTCGCGCCGCTCGGCATCCCTCGCCACCACTGGAACTGGACGCGCGACGAGACAGGACAGACCCAGGCCTACGCCTTCCTGTTCATGCCTCCCAAGCACCTGGGCCGCATCGGTCAGCTGCTGCTCTCGGAGGGACGCTGGGGCGCGCAGCAGCTCATCGACCCCACCTACATGCGGGAATTGGCCGCGCCCACGCCGACCAACGGCGGCTACGGCTTCCTGACCTGGACGAACGCCGGCGGCTGGCTGATCACGGCCACCGCTCCGGACCGCCGCCGGATCGATGCGCCGTTCATCCCCACCGCGCCGCCCGACGCCCACGCGTTCGTCGGGTTCCTGGGCCAGCTGGTCCTGGTGATCCCGAGCCTCGACATGGTCATCGTCCGCACCGGGCTACCCCCGAGCAGCGGGCAGACCAGTGACATCGACTACGAGGGCATCCGCCGCGTCCTGCAGGCGGTGACCGACGTCGAGGTTCCCGACCCCGGCCCCTACGTGCCCGTGCGCGGGTCCGGAAGCTTCAGCCTCGCCAGCTGGCTCGACCTCGAGACGCTGCAGCTCGCCGTGCGCCGCTGACCTACCGGCGAGACCGCCAGAACGACGTCCGTCCCATCGCCCCCGCCTTGGTCATCCCGATGTGGATGTGGTCGCGGTGGGCGGCCGTGGGACTGACCTTCTTGCGCGGCGTGATCCCGTCCTTGCCAAAGCAGTCGCGGTAGTCGCGGAAGTCGTCTGAACCGGCGGACCAGTAGCCGCAGTCCCAGATGAGCTCCTGCACACCCATCCGGCGTGCCAGCGCGTGGGGTTCCCCGGCGCTGTCGGGCGCGAGCAGCAGGCGAATGAGCTTCGTGGCCGCCGCCTTGTCCGCGGGGTTCCTCACGTTGAGGTGCCAGTCGACCGCCCGGCCCTCGGCATGCAGGGACGCGCTGTCCTCCCCCCACAGCTCACAGCGGTACGAGCCCCAGTGCTGACCGCGGTGGTGGGCCTGGAGCCACGCGACCATCGCGTCGACGCCCGGGCGGCGGATCCGGACGCAGCGCGTGGCGGGGTCGTACTCGCTGTCCTCGATCGGCGTGTCGGCGAGCCGCTCGGCCGGGTTGCCGCGGACGGGCTGCGGATCGACGGGCAACCGAACGATCGCGCTGGCCCCGGGGACCGACGCAAGGGTCGCGAGCAGCACGAGGAGTGCGACGGGAAGGCGCATACTCAGAGGGATCGACCAGTCGGACGGCTGCGGCCAGCGAAGACGGCGAATGTCCGATGCACCACGTGCCAGCAAAGTGAACGGCGTTCAGCCCACAGGCCGGTCCGGCGCGCGTATGGTCGGCCCATGCTGTCCCGCTTTCGTGTGCTCCTCGTTGCCGCGCTCGCCGGCCTTGCCGCTCTCCCGGCGAGCGCCTCGGCCGCGCCCGCCACTCCGGCCGACGCGTTCACCGACTCGGTCGGCGTCAACACGCACGTCATGTACTCCAAGACGGCGTACTGGGACCTCGAGCAGATGCGCACGGCCCTGCGCTACCTCGGCGTGCGGCACATCCGCGACGGCGTCCGCTGGTACACGTCGCCGAGCTACGCCTGGTACCGCGAGGAGCAGGCCAAGCGCTTCGCGTCGCTGGCCCGCAGCGGCATCGGGCTGAACCTCCTGATGCCGTGGCCCAACGGTCAGGTCGGCACGACCCGCGAGGCGCTCGACGTCATCGCCGGCCTCCCGGGCGTCGTCTCCGTCGAGGCCGCGAACGAGTGGGATCTGCAGGGCCCGTTCGAGACCTGGCCGCAGGAGATCCGCTCGCAGACGCGCGAGACCCGCGCGGCGATGAAGGCCGACCCGAAGCTCAAGCGCACACCCTTCATCGCCCCGTCGTTCGGCCGCAACGGCAGCCCGGTGACCGCCGGTGACCTCAGCGCGCACGTCGACTTCGGCAACAGCCATCCGTACATGGGCGGCAGTCGCCCGGAGATCGGGGAGTTCCCGGGGCAGTGGTCGATCCAGCGGCACATCGACACCCTGCGCGCGGTGTCGGGCACCAAGCCGTTCGTCATCACCGAGACCGGCTACCACACCGCGCTGAACCAGACCGACCGCCAGAAGCCGGTCGGCGCCGAGGCGGGGGCCGCGTACCAGCTGCGCACCCAGCTCGAGCACTTCCGCCTGGGCGCGACGCGCACCTACGTGTACGAGCTCGTCGACCAGTACGACGACCCCGCCCTTGACAATCAGGAGGCGAACTTCGGCCTGTTCCGCAACGACTGGTCGCCGAAGCCCGCGGCCACCGCGGTCCGCAACCTGCTCGGGGTGCTGCGCAGCGGGCGCGCGCTGCGCGGCCAGTCACTGACCTTCACCGTCACGGGCGGGGACGCGAACCTCCGCACGATGGCGTTCGCCAAGGCCGGCGGCGGCTTCACGCTCGCGATCTGGCGCCCGGAACGCCTGTGGGATCACACGACGAAGCAGCCGATCGCGGTTCCCGACGTCCCGATGACCGTGGCGTTCGGCAAGACGTTCGCCGGCGCACAGGTGTTCCGCCCGGCGCGCGGCTCCGGCGCGTTTCAGACGGTGGGGACGACGACCGGCATGGACGTCGCCGTCGGCGCCGACCCGGTGCTCATCGACCTGCGGCCGACCGCCGGCGACCGATGGAACGCGCAGGTCCGCGAGTTCTGGTGCCGCGTGGTGCCGAGCACCTGCCCGCGCTAGTTCACGACCTCTTCGCATCTGGGGGCGCCGCGCCTGACACGGTGCCGCGCCATGCACCCCAACCGACTGTCCTGGTTGCTCGCGCTCGCCGCGCTGTCCGCCGCCCCCGGCGCCGCGCACGCTGCTGCTGAGATCACGCCACTGCGTGAATCCGCCCCGCTCTTCGAGGACGAGGGCAACGACGCCGACGACCCCGCGGTCTGGGTCAACCCGCTACTGCGCGACCGCAGCGTGATCGTCGCGACGAAGAAGGACGCGGGTCTTACCGCGTTCGACCTGCGTGGCCGCACGCTGCAGGACGTCGCCGCGCCGCCCGCGCCCGCCGGTGACGACCACGCCGCCGGCCGGTTCAACAACGTCGACGTCGTCTACGGCGCGCGGATCGGCGGCGTGACCCGCGACCTCGCGATCGTGTCCGACCGCGGCTCGGACAAGATCCGCACGTACGCCATCAACCCGCTCGCCGCCTCACTGCGCCGCGCGCCGCTGACGGACATCAGCGCGCCGTCCCTGCCGTTCGTCTTCAACACGACGCAGGAGGAGGTCGACGAGCAGGCGACCGCCTACGGCCTCACCGCGTGGGTCGACGGGCGGACCGGCACCCCGTACGTCGTGACGTCCCGCCGGTCGCGCAGCCGCGTCGCGCTGCTGAAGCTCGTCGCCGCGCCCGGCGGCAAGGTGACGTACCAGACCGTCGACACCATCGATGCGCCCACGAGCTTCGCGCTGCCCAGCGGCGGCACCTGGTCACCCTGCGTCGAGGAGGAAGGCGAGGAGCCGCAGTTCGAGGGCATGACGGTCGACGCCGATCGCGGCACGCTCTTCGCCGGCCAGGAGGACGTGGGCATCTGGCGGATCTCCGTGTCCCCGCGCGGCTTCGGCGAGGACGGCGCGCTCATCGAGAAGGTCAAGGAGTTCGGCGCGCCGTACACGCTCGTCCCCGACGACGACCCGGGCGAGTTCGAGTGCGAGACCACCGGCCCCGCCGCACCCGGCGACGGCGGTGAGCACATCGCCGCCGACGTCGAGGGGCTGACGATCTACCGCGGCGCGCGGGGCACCGGGTACCTGCTCGCGTCCAGCCAGGGCGACGACACCTTCGCGGTGTTCGGCGACCGCGGCCGCGGCGCGTACCTCGGCTCGTTCGCCCTGGCGGACGGACCGGGCGCCGACGGCGTGCAGGAGTCCGACGGCGCGGCCGTCATCAACGTCCCGCTCGGGCGGGACTTCCCGCGCGGCCTGCTCGTCACCCACGACGGCGACGACGACACGGGCACGGACCGCGACGCGACGAACTTCAAGCTCACACGCTGGGAAGACGTCGCCGCGGCCTTCGACCCGCGGCTGCGGGTCGACCCGTTCGGGTGGTCGCCGCGGTTCTAGATTGCGTCAGGTGAACCGGCCGGGGGCGCCGCGTCGGGCGTCTCCGGCTCCCAGTCCACCGCCGCGCCGAGCCCCGCGCTCTTCAGCACCTTCAGGCTCAGCAGCGCGCACTTCATGCGGGTGGCGCTGATGTCGATGCCGAGCATCTCCAGGATGAACTCGCGGTCGAGCTTGACGAGGTCCTCGACCTTCATGCCCTTGACCTCGTCGGAGGCCATCGACGCCGACGCCTGGCTGATCGCGCAGCCGTGGCCGGAGAAGCGCACGTCTTCGACGACGCCGTCATCGTTGACGGCCAGCTCGACGCGCAGCTCGTCGCCGCACAGCGGGTTGTGGTCCTCCGCGGACAGCGTCGGATCCTCGAGGTGGCCCCAGTTGTGGGGGCGCTTGTAGTGCTCGAGGATCTCCTCGCGATACAGCGACTCCATACTCATCAGGCGAAGATCTCCTGGACCTTGTGCAGGCCGGCGACGAGCGCGTCGACCTCCTCGCGGGTGGAATGCACGGCGAACGACGCGCGGGTCGTGGCCGGCGCGCCGAGGCGCTTCATGAGGATCTGGGCGCAGTGGTGGCCGGCGCGGACGCAGACCCCCTCGGAGCCGAGGATCTCGCCCACGTCGTGCGGGTGCACCCCGTCGACGACGAACGAGATGACGGCCCCGCGCTCGTCGGCGTCGCGGCCACCGTGGACCGTGATGCCGTCGACATCGAGCAGGCGCTCGAGCGCGTAGCCGGTGATGTCACGCTCGTGCGCGCGGACGCTGTCCATGCCGAGGCGATCGAGGAAGTCCACGGCGGCGCCGAGGCCGATGACCTCGGCGATGGCGGACGTCCCCGCCTCGAAGCGTGTGGGCGGCTCGGCGTAGGTCGACGCGTCGCGCTCGACCCGGCTGATCATGTGCCCGCCGCCGATGAACGGCGGCATGGTGGCCAGGGTGTCGTAGTGGCCGTGCAGGATGCCGACGCCCGTGGGCCCGTAGGCCTTGTGCCCGGTCCAGACGTAGAAGTCGGCCCCGATCGTGCTGACGTCGACGGGCATCTGCGGGACCGCCTGGGTGCCGTCGACGAGCACGGCGGCACCCGCCATGTGCGCGCGGCCGACGATGTCGGCGACCGGGTTGATCGTGCCGAGCACGTTGGACACGTGGGCGACGGCGACGATCTTCACGCCGCCGGCGTGCAGCACCTCGTCGTACGCGTCGAGGTCCAGCCGCCCGTCATCGTCGACCGGCACGTACGCCAGGCGTGCACCGGTCCGCTGGGCGAGCATCTGCCACGGCACGATGTTGGAGTGGTGCTCCATCTCGGTGAGGACGATCACGTCGCCCGCCGAGACGTTCGCGCCGCCCCAGGCGTAGGCGACGAGGTTCATCGCCTCGGTCGCGTTGCGGGTGAACACGGTGCTGCGCGACTCGCCACCGACGAACGCCGCGACGCGATCGCGCGCGCCCTCGAAGCGGTTCGTCGACTCGACGGCGAGCGGGTAGACGCCGCGGTGCACGCTGGCCCGCGCCGTCTCGTAGTAGTCGGCCATCGCGTCGAGGACCGGCCGCGGCGTCTGCGACGTCGCGGCGCTGTCCAGGTACGCCAGACCCGGGTTCCCGGCGAGGACCGGGAACTCCGTGGCGACGGCTGACTGCAGGGTGCTCATACCGCCAATTCTTGGCGCAGTCCGCCGTAGCCCTCGGCCTCGAGGCGGTCGACGAGCTCCGGGCCACCCTCGGTGGCGATGCGGCCGTCGAACAGGATCGAGACGCGGTCCGGGCGCACGATGTGCAGGATCCGCTGGTAGTGGGTGATGATCAGGACGCCCATGCCGGCGTCCTTGGCGACCGTGTTCACGCCGTTGGCGACGACGTTCAGCGCGTCGATGTCCAGGCCGGAGTCGGTCTCGTCGAGCACGGCGACCTTCGGCTTCTGCAGCGCGAGCTGCAGGATCTCCAGACGCTTCTTCTCGCCGCCGGAGAAGCCGTCGTTGAGGTAGCGCGCCGAGAACTCCTTCGGCACGTTCGTGAGCTCCATCGCGGCCTCGACGGTCTTGCGGAACTCCTTGAGGCTGATGTCGGCCTCGCCGCGCGCCTCGCGGTGCGCGTTCATGACCATGCGCAGGTACTTCGTGATGGTCACACCCGGGATGGCGACCGGGTACTGGAAGGCCATGAAGAGCCCGGCGCGGGCGCGCTCGTCGGCGTCGGCCTCCGTGATGTCGACGCCGTCGAAGGTGATCGAGCCCTCGGTGACCTCCAGGCTCGGATGCCCCATGATGGTGTTCGCGAGCGTCGACTTGCCCGAGCCGTTCGGGCCCATGAGCGCAAGGACCTCCTCGGTGTTCACGGTCAGGTCCACGCCCTTGAGGATCTGCTTGTCGTCCGCCTGGACGTGGAGGTTCTTGATCTCGAGGATGCTCATGCGTCTCCGGTGGTCTTGGGAAGCTTGGTACGTCAGGCCGGGATCGGCGTGCGGACGTCGAACTCGACGAGGTCCGCGAGGGTGGTCTGCTGCAGCGCACGGGTGACGCCGCCCTGCACGCGCGTCCAGAGGAGCTTCGTCGCGCAGCCGTGGCCCTTGGTCGCCTCGTGCGAGCACAGGACGCGCCCCTGGTCGGGACGGTCCTCGACGAAGCACGCCATCGGCGCGACCGGACCCTCCAGCGCGACGATCACGCGGTCCATCGTCAGCTCCGCCGCGTCGACGGTCAGCCGGTAGCCGCCGTGCGCGCCGCGGGTGGACTCGACGATGCCATCCTTCTTCAGCAGCGCCACGATCCGCTCGAGATACGCGAGCGGCAGGCCCTCCGCCTCGGCGATGGCCTTGAGGCTCACCGGACGGCCGGGCTCGTCGGACCGCTGGACGCGACCGAGCTCCACCAGCAGCCGGACGCCGTACTCCGCCTTGGTCGTGAAGATCATCGTGCGATAATCCTACCAGTGAGGTCGGATAAGGCACCCATCCCCGGTTGCGAGAACGGCGTCTGCGGCGCAGACGTGCCCCCGCTCATCGGCAGTGTGCTCACAGGCGTGGGCATGACCGTCGCGCAAGCGGCGGCCGCGCTGGAGCGCGGCGAGCGAGTAGCGCTCACCGATGTGCAGGAGCGCATCGTGCACGAGTGGGCCATGGCGCGGCTGTAGCGGGCGAAGCGCTGGGACCGGGCCGCCGGGGCACCTGGGCGAGGCATCGTGACGGTACGCTGGCGCTCCGCCGAGCGCCACGTGCACGCCAAGACCCCAGACCCTCTCCTGACCTCCACGCGGCCAGGCCCATGACCCGGTACGTGCTCGCTCCGACATACGACGCCGCTCAGCACCTCGCTGACGTGCTCAGCGCAGACGGATGGCACGTGCACGTCGGCCTCGAGGAGCCGACCACGGGCTGGCGACTGGATCGCGGACGCCACGTCTGCCTCGCCGAGATCCAGGACCGTCAGGCGGTGGAATCCGCCCTGCTGCTCGCCGTCCGAGGCGCAGGCATCGTCGCCTGGACCGAGTCCCCCGACCACGCGGCCGAGCTCTACGACGGCCTGTCGCGTCTGGGCCCGGTCGAGCTCATCGATGGTGACGCAGCGCCCTCCGACGACCTTGCCCCGGATCAGCTGCGCATGCTCGAACTCCTCGCTGCGGGTGCGACACAGGTCGAGGTCGCAGCGCACCTCGGGTGGTCTCGCCGCACCGTCGCCCGCAGATTGGCGGAAGCGAGGCAGACGCTCGGCGCGAAGTCCACCGCTCACGCGGTCGTTCTCTGGCGCCAGCGCTTCGGCGGGCCCTGACCGATAAGGGCGTATCCCGGCAACCGCCTCTAGGATCGCGGCTGAGCCGCACCGTGACGACGCCAACGACTGACCTCATCATCGGCCGGGACGCCGACATCGCTCGCGTGTCGCAGGCCGTCACTGCTGGACAACCCCTGCTGATCGTCGGTGAGCCGGGAATAGGGAAGACCGCCCTTGCCCGCGCCGGTGTTCGGGCCTCGGGTATCACCCGCGTCTGGGAGGGCGGAGGCATCACGACGCTCGACTGGGTCAGCTATCTGCCCTATCGGCGAGCTCTGGGTCTCCCCCTACCCGACGGGGACGCCACCGTGGTGGCGGACTTCATCGCCGACCACGCGGAACAAGGCGCGTTCATCATCGACGACCTCCAGTGGGTCGACCATGACACGGTCAGCGCGACAGCGTTCCTGGCCGAGCGGGCGCCTGTCGTCGCCATCTCCCGGCCGATCCCACACGGAGAGGACATTCGCGCCCAGCTCGTCGATGCGCGCTTTGACGTCATCGAGCTCGGCCCGCTGGCCGAACCCGATGCCGTCCGTCTCGCCGTCGCGCAGAACCCGTCGCTCACGCCCGCCACCGCGCGTGCCGTCGCCGCGCGCGCCAGCGGCAACCCGCTGCTGATCCAAGGCCTCGCGCACGCGAGGGAGGACACGGCGGAACTCGCCCTGGCGCTGCGCGCTCGCCTCGGTGAACTGTCCCCCGCCGCCCGCAAGGCGCTGCACCGGGTCGCTGTACTCGAGCGCCCTGCCCGACTGCAGGTCGCCCCGGATGACCTGCGACAGCTCGTGGACATGGGGCTCGTGACCGAGACCCGCGAGGGCGTGCAGGTCCGCCACGACCTGATCGCCCGTGCCGTGCTCGAGAACGTCTCCCCAGTGCAGCTTCGCGAGCTGCACCGCGTCGTCGCGCAACGCATCGATGCCCCGGGGGAAGCCGCTCGCCACTGGGCGGCCGCCGGCGAGCGTGTCCGGGCCCGCGAACTGGCCCTCGAAGCAGCACGGACGGCGGAGCGCGATGTCGAGGGCGCCCGGTGCGCTGCGCTCGCCGCACAGTGCCTCGAAGGCCCTGTACGTGACCGCGAGCTCGTCGCCGCCATGCAGCGCCTGGCGAATCTCGGCGACTTCACGACCGTGCTCAGCCTCAGCCATGACGTGCCAGAAGGCAGTCCGTGGGAGCCGGAAGCGCTGCGGCTCCGTGGACGCGCGCTCTTCGATGCGCAGCACTCCGAAGAGGCAGCAGCCGCGCTGGCCGCGGCAGCCTCAGCGGCGCGACGACTGCACGACGAAGCCGCAGAGCTGCGAGCCCGGATCACCACCACGTTTCACGACGTGTGGTCTCGAACGGGCGATGGTTCCCTCCTGGCCTGGATTGAACGTGCTGAGGAGTTGGGGGCCGCAGACGCGGAGATGTACGTCTCCGTCGCGGCAGCGATCATGTGGGACAACGAGGCCGCAGCAGCGGTCTCGCTCTCGCGGCGCGCACGTGAGGCGGCCCTCCGTGAAGGTAACCCGTGGGCCGAGCAGGAGTCATGGGTCATCGAAGCGCTCGGCTTGAACCACCTGGGCCGTTGGCCGGAGGCGGTCGAGACGACACGTCGCGGTGAAGCGGAACTGGCCGCCAAAGGGCGGCACCTTGACCTCGCGCGCATCCGCGTTTCGCGCGCCGACCAGATGGCGTTGGAGTGCAACTTCGAACTCGTCTTGGAGCTCACCGCCGAACTGCTGGCGCGTCCCGTGCTCCTGGGAAGAAACTGGGACATGGCGGTCTGGAGTCGCGCGGTTGCGTTGCACGAGACTGGACGCACCGCCCACGGAGAGGCTCTGCTTGCCGAACTCGACGGGCGTGTGCTCCCCGATGACGGCGAGTACAACGGATCGTGGCTGCACGCCGAGATGCTGCTCTCCCGCGGAGACGGTTGGGGCGCGATTCCGCTCGCTGAGCACGCCAAACGCGTGGCACCAAACCCCCGCCTGGTGCTCCAAGTGGACGCGACGATCGCGCGCGCCCAATGGGAGTGTGACCTCCCTATCGCCTCCCCTGACACCGCCCCGCGCTATCCGCCCGACGAGGAGCACGTCGCGGAGATCACCGGGCTGGCCGCACTTCAAGCCGGAGATCCGGCCGGTGCACTCGCAGCGTTCCGCCACGCTCAGGAAACGGGGAGCTGGCGGCGCTATCAGGTGCGGTATCGCCTCGGGCACTTCGAAGCACTGGACCTCGTCAACCCCGATCGCGCGACAACCGAACTCGAGGAGCTGGTCCGCGACCTGCGCGAGATCGGATGGGTCCCGCTGCTGGAGCGCGTCGAGCCGCTGCTGCACGCGACGCCCGGCGGACGCAGGCTGCGCGCCAACCCGCAGCAGAAACCCAACACGCTGACGCAGCGCGAACACGACACCCTGGCCCTCGTCGCCGAGGGCCTCACCACCCGCCAGATCGCCGACCGCCTCGGGGTCAGCCCGGCAACGGTCGAAAGTCACGTCCGCGGCGCCATGCGAAAGCTCGGGGCGAAGACCCGCGCCGAGGCCGCCGCCGCGCTCGGCCCGCAACCCCCGCAGAGATAGCGGGGCGACACGGGCCGCTCGGCCCGCAACCCCCGCAGAGATAGCGGGGCGACGCGGGCATGCGCCGCAGCGCGCGTCGCGGTTGGCGCAGATTGAGGATGCGGCGCTTGGTGGTGCACGCGAAGCTGCGACGCATGATGGATCTCGCTCCGCCCCTGACGACCGACGACGAGGTTGAGCCCGCCTGCGCGGACGACGCGGCGCCGTGGGCACCGCAGTTGGCGGCGCGCCTCGACACGCATGTCGATGACCTCGTCGAGATGGTCGAAGACCTGCTGACCAGGGTGCAGTCCCTCATCGGAGAGGCCGACGAACTCCTGGCGCCTCGTGCCCGTCGTCAGCTCGACGACAACCTGCAGGGGATCGCGGGCGTCGCCGCCCAACTCTGGCTCGGCCCGCCCGACGACGAGTAGGCGCTCCCCAGCAGGTCAGGCGGCCACCCGGTCGCGCTCCGGCCGCACCACCCGCCGCAGCGACCGCCGCGACACCTCCGCCGGCGCCTGAGGCGCCACGGCGTGGCTGCGCCGCGCGTGCTCGCGCGCCACGTGCGCCCGCACGACGTGGAACTCCTCGGTCGGCAGCTCGTAGAGGTTCGCCCCGCCGACGACCGGCTCGCCCTCGACGTGCGGCACGTCGTCCACGGCGCCCGCAGGCTCGGCCAGCCGCACCACGCACAGCAGCGCGAACGCGCACAGCGCACCGGCGAGCGCGTTCCCCGCTGCGAGCAGGCCGGCATGGAGCCCGACGAGATTGACGTAGCCCATGACGGCGTTCACCGACACGCCGACCGACCAGCCGGCGGCTGACTGCCCTTTCGAGCTGCCCGTCACGAGCATGGAGACGATCTGCGGAATCACGCCGAAGAGTCCGGCGATGACAGCGAAGGTGGAGAGAATCTGGATGAGCATCGTGCGTACCGGGGTGGATCGAGGTTCGGGGTGCGGTCGACCGCGGCGCGTCGTGCGCCGGGACGAGAGGTGAATGAGCGAGCAGGAAGGGCCGCTCGACGAGGCTCTGCGGTGCAGAGCGATTCGGGCGGCCCATGGCTGGGAGCTGGCCTCGCACTCCCAGTGGGTCTTACGTGTCGCGTGGGCTTGGGTATCCCCCGCGGAGGCCGGTCTGTGCTCCCAGTATCGGCCACGGGACAGCGAACTCGACCCTCCTGTGACGACGTGCACACGACCGGGCCCCACCGGCTGGCCGCTCAGCTGTATACAGCGAGCCTCGACCGGGTGTCGAAGCGGGCTGCCCGCATGTCCTACCGGCGGGATGTGGGCGGCGCCATCAGGTGGCCATAGGCTGCTCCCCACCGATGGACACCGAACTGCATACACCTTCTGAGGCGCTCGCGCAGTCCGTGGCGCGACTCGCAGCCGCCCGGCCCGTCGTGGTCGACGTCCTCCCCGCGCGCGAGGTCACCGAGCACCACGCCGCCGGCGGGGTCTCCCATGCCGGGCCGCCCATCATGCCGTCGCGCATGTGCCCGCCGATGCGTGCCGCGCTCGGCGCCGCGCTGACCCTCGAGGGCGCTGCGGGAACGCCCGAGGAGGCCATCGCGCTCGTCGAGTCGGGCGACATCCCACTCGTCCCCAACCACGGGATCGGCGGCGTCGGCCCGATGTCCGGGATCGTCACCGGGTCGATGCCCGTCTGGGTGACCCGCGACGAGGCGACCGGCAAGACCGCTTGGGCGCCGCTGAACGAGGGCTCGGGCCGGGTGCTGCGCTATGGCGCCGACGGGCCCGACGTCCTCGAGCGCCTGGCGTGGATGCGCGACACCCTCGCCCCCGCGCTGCGCGTCGCGCTGGACCGGACCGGTCCGCTCGACCTCCTGGATCTCCACGTCCGGTCGCTCACCGACGGTGACGAGGCGCACCACCGCACTGAGTCGGGCACCGCGCTGTCGCTCGTCAAGCTCGCCCCGGGCCTCGAGGACGCCGACCCGGCCGTTCCCCGCTTCATCGCGGGCAACGGCCAGTGGTTCCTGAACCTCGCGATGGTCTTCAGCAAGCTGGCGCTCGACTGTGCCCGTGACGTCGAGGGCTCGCCCCTGCTGACCGCGATCGCGCGCAACGGCGTCGAGGTCGGCATCCAGGTGTCGGGCACCGGCGACCAGTGGTTCGTCGGGCCGGCCGCGATGCCCGGGCCCGCGCGCCTGTTCGCCGGGTACTCCGAAGCCGACATGAACCGCGACCTCGGGGACTCGGCGATCGTCGAGACCTACGGCCTGGGCGCGATCGCCGTCGCGGCGTCACCCGAGGCGGCGTTCAACTGCGGACTCGATCCCGACGACCGCGACGCGATCACCACCGAGCTGCGGCAGATCGCGGCCGGCGAGTCCCCCGACATCCTGCTGCCCAACGGCCGCGGGGCGATCCTCGGCATCGACGCCCTCGCGGTGGCACGCACGCGCATCTCGCCACCGGTGCACACCGGCATCGCCCACATCCAGCCTGGTGTCGGGCAGATCGGCGCCGGCATCACCCACCCGCCCATCGAGGCGTTCGACGAGTTCGCCGCCCTCGTCTCCCCGGCCGTGGCGTGAGCGCCGATTCGGTCCGCACGCGCCTGCTGGCCGGCCGCGGAGACGGGACTGACGGCGCGCGCTCGGCGGCCGACCGCGTCCACGACGAGCTGCGGCGCGAGCTGCTCGCCGGACGGCTGCCGTACGGCCGGCGCCTGGTCGAGGAGCACCTCGCCGAGCAGTTCTCCACGAGCCGGACCCCCGTGCGCGAGGCGCTGCGCCGCCTGGAGAGCGACGGGCACATCGTCCGGGACCCGGCCGGCGGCGTGCGGCCGAACCCGCCCCGCGTGTCGTCCATGCGCGACGTCTACGCGGTGCGCTTCGTCCTCGAGGATCTCGTCGTGACCCTCGCGGCGCGTGGCGGCGAGCGCGCCGACCGCGCGGCCCTGCTGCGGCTGCGCGAGGACTGGATCGAGCTGCGCGACGACTGGCCGGCGCTCCGCGACCGCATCGAGTGGCCGGACTTCGTCCACGCCGACGAGAGCTTCCACCTGGGCCTGGCCCGCGCGTCGGGGAACCGGGCCGCGGTGCGATATCTGCGCGACGTCAACGAGCGCATCCGGGTCCTGCGCATCCACGACTTCACGACCGAGGACCGCATCGACGCGACGATCACCGAGCACCTCGAGATCGTCGAGGCCGCGTGCGCCGGTGAGGTCGCGACCGCCACGGCGCTCATGGCCACGCACGTCGAGGCCAGCGCGGCGGTCGTCGAGCAGCGGGTGGGCGAGCTGCTCGCACGGATGTTCGACGCCGGGGAGCAGATGTGAACGTCGCGACCGGGACCGCGACCTTCCCCACGGTCGAGGCGACCCCGTACCCGTGGCCCTACGGCGGCGCCGTCGATCTGGCCCGCACCGCGCTCGTGCTCATCGACTGGCAGACCGACTTCTGCGGCCCGGGCGGCTACGTCGACGCGATGGGCTACGACCTCGCGCTGACCCGGGCGCCGCTGGCGCCGACCCAGGTGGTGCTCGCCCGGTGGCGCGAACTCGGGGGTTTCGTCGTCCACACCCGCGAGGGCCACAAGCCCGACCTGTCCGACTGCCCGCCGAACCAGCGCTGGCGCTCGCAGCGGATCGGGGCCGGCATCGGTGACGCCGGCCCGTGCGGCCGGATCCTCGTGCGCGGGGAACCGGGGTGGGAGATCGTCGGCGAGGTCGCCCCGGTCGAGGGCGAGGTCGTCATCGACAAGCCGGGCACGGGCGCCTTCTGCGCCACCGAGCTCGACCTGGTCCTGCGGTCGCACGGGATCGACCACCTGGTGCTGACGGGCATCCCGACCGACGTGTGCGTCCACACGACGATGCGTGAGGCCAACGACCGTGGCTACGAGTGCCTGCTGCTGACCGACTGCACGGGCGCGACGGACCGCGGCAACCACGAGGCCGCGTGCAAGATGGTGACCATGCAGGGCGGGGTGTTCGGCGCGATCGCCGACAGCGCCGCCCTCCTGACCGCAGTGAGGAATGCCGCATGAGCGTTGCCGCCGACGCCTTCGCCCGAGCGCTCGACACGCGGGCGTCACAGCCGCAGGTGCCGGCCGGCCGGCCGCCGGCCTTCGACGTGTTCGGTGCGGCGCCGGCGACCAGCCGGGCCGGTGCGCGGCCGGCGGACCTGCCGGGCACCGGGCGGATCGCGGCACTCACCGCGGCCCTGCGCGCTGGGACGACCACGAGCGAGCGGCTCGTGCGCGAGGCCCTGGAGCTGATCGCCGCCGAGACCGACGAGCTGACCGCGTTCGTGGAGGTCCATGCCGCCGAGGCGCTCGCCGTGGCAGCCGAGCGCGACACGCAGCTCGCGACCGGCACGGTGCTCGGCCCGCTGCACGGCCTGCCGATCTCGGTGAAGGACGTCATCGACGTCGGCGGCATGACGACGCGCTGCGGCTCGGACGCCTACGAGGAGCACCCCGGCCAGGACGCGGCGGCGGTCGCGCTGCTGCGCGCCGCCGGCGCGATCGTCCTGGGCAAGACCGCGACGCACGAGTTCGCGCTCGGCGTGACGAGCCCCCAGTCGCGCAACCCGCACGACCGGACCCGCATCCCGGGCGGCTCGTCGGGCGGGTCCGCGGTGGCCGTGACGACCGGCATGAGCGTCGTCTCGCTGGGTACCGACACACGCGCGTCGATCCGGGTCCCCGCGGCGCTGTGCGGCATCGTCGGGATGCGGCCGACCTACGGCACCTCGCCGACCGCCGGCATGGTCCCGCTCTCCTGGACCATGGACACGACGGCGCTCCTGGCGCCCACGGTCGCCGACGTCGCCGTCGCGATGGACGTGATCCGCCCCACCGTGGCCCCGGTCGCCGGCGCCGTCGGTGCGCCCGTCGACACCCTGCGTGTCGGGGTCCCGCGCGCTGCGTGGGAGGACACCACGCCCATGGTCGCCACAGCCGTCGAGGGCGCGCTCGCCCGGCTTGCGGGCCTCGTCGCCGACGTCGGCGAGCTGTACCGGCCCGACGCCGCGGACTTCGCCGCGGGCAACGCGCTCGGCCTCATCGTCTCGCGATCCGAGGCCGCGGCCTTCCACCGTGCTGCGGGCCTCGACCGGTCCCTGTACTGGGACGAGGTGCGCGACCAGCTCGACGCCGCCGACCGGGTCCTCGCCGTCGACTACATCGACGCCCAGCGGTCACGCGCCGCGCTGCACGACGAGATGCGCGGCATCTTCGACCTCGTCGACGTGCTCGCCATGCCGACCACGCCCGTGCAGGCGCCGCTGGCCGAGGACGCCGAGGACTACCTGACCGTCCTCTCGCGCAACGCGATCCTGTGGAGCTTCGTCGGGTTCCCGGCGATCTCCATCCCCTGCCCGGTCCCCGACGGCGAGCTCCCGGTGGGTCTCCAGCTCGTGGCCGCGCCCGGCGGGGAGGCGACCCTCATCGCGCTGGCGGCCGCGCTGACCGCGTAGCCGCGTCGAGCACGGCGAGCGCGCGGACGGCGTCCATCGGGTCCACCGGCATCGGGCCCTCGCCGCGCAGTGCCGCAGCGACCTGGGCGTAGAAGCGCGGGTAGGCACCGCGTTCGGTCTGGACCGGGCGCGCGTCGTCGCCGGCGACGAGCAGCCCGGGCGGCCCGGTGCCCCAGTCCGGCCCGGTCGGCGAGCCACCGGCCCGCAGGGTGTCCTCCTGGCCGTCCAGCCCCTCCTTGACGTACGCGGCACGCTCGCCGAGTACGCGCATCCGCGGCGCGAGGTGCGCGGAGACGGCGCTCATCCAGAGGTGGGAGCGAACCCCGGAGGCGTGGGTGATCGCGACGAACGCGTCGTCCTCGACCCGGGCGGCGGCGCGGCGCACGTCGAGCTCGCCGTACACGTGGGTGGCGGGACCGAAGAGCAGCAGCGCCTGGTCGACGAGGTGGCTGCCCAGGTCGAGCAGCACGCCCCCGCCCTCCGCCGGGTCGGCCAGCTCGCGCCACCCAGGCTTGGGCTGCGGGCGCCAGCGCTCGAAGCGCGACTCGAAGCGGTGCACCGCGCCGAGCTCGCCCGACGCCAGCAGACGCTGCACCGTGAGCAGGTCGCCGTCCCAGCGCCGGTTCTGGAAGACCGTGAGCGGTACGCCCGCCGCGTGCGCCTCTGCCACGACGGCGCGCGCCTCATCGGCCGTGGCGGCGAGCGGCTTGTCGACGACGACCGGCAGGCGCGCCGCGATCGCGTCGCGCGCCAGCGTCACGTGCGCGCGATTGGGCGCCGCGACGACGACGAGATCGAACCGCTCGCGCGCGGCCCACACCTCGTCGGCGGAGCCGAGCAGCTCGGCGTCGGGATGGGCGGCGCGTGCTTGAGCGCGGCGTGTGTCATCGGACGTCACGACCGCGGTCAGCCGCAGTCCGGGCTCGGCCGCGATCAGCGGCGCGTGGAAGACGGCGCCGGCTAGGCCGTAGCCGATAAGAGCCACCCGCGCGGGCATGCGCCCAGCGTACGCCCGCAGGCCGTGCGACGTGCCCGGTCCCGCCGCATCCCCGGTCCCGGGGACGGGCGAGTCCCCAGGTCCGGGTAGGCGTCCTGCGCGGGGCCCGCATCCCCCTCAACTACGGGGATGTTGCACCGATCACCCCCGGATATGCGACACACTGACACGCCTTCTCGTCCGCTCACCCTGCGTACCAAACTCGCCGCCGGATTCGGGCTCCTGATCCTGATCGTCGGGGTCTGCGGCGCGCTCGTCCTGACCACCGTCGGACAGATCCAGGGCACGACCGACGACGTCCGCGACCGCAGCGTCCGGTTCGCCACCCACCTCTCTGCCGCCGCCGTCGAAGCCAAGGCAACGGCCAACGACGAGCGCGGGTTCCTGATCACCGGAGATGCCGAGTTCCGCGAGGGCATCGCCGAGCGCAACGACTCGGTCCTCCGCGACCTGAAGGCCGCCCAGGCCGCCGCCCCCAACGCCGCCGTCCGCGCCGACGTCGCCAAGATCGCGACCGAGTACACCGCATGGGCTGAGGCCATCGACGCCGAGTTCGGCCTGTTCGCGCGTGACCGCGCGGCGGCCGTCGAGCTCGGTCTCGAGACGAACCGCGAGCTGCGCAAGGGCTACGAGGACCTGATCGACCGGGCCACAGAGGGCGCCGACCGCGCCGTCGCCGCGTCGTTCACATCGCTCAAAAACGACGCCGCGCGCACCCGCACGACCGTCATCGTGATGATCATCCTGCTCGTCATCGCCTCGATCGCCGTGGCCCTCGGCCTGCTTCGCGGCGTCCGCGGCTCCCTGCGCCCCGTGCTCCGCCGCGCCCGCGAACTTCAGGACGAGGCCATCTCCGGGCTCGAGCGGGGACTGACCGCCATGGCCGCCGGCGACCTCACCGTCGAGGTCACCCCGGACGTGGCGCCGCTGGAGCGGCTGCCGAAGGACGACATCGGCGAGGTCGGCCGCACCGTCAACTCGATTCGCGAGAGCACGCTCGCATCCGTCGCCGCCTACGGGAACTCCCGACTCGCCCTGAGCGACATGGTCGGCCGGGTCGCCGACTCCGCGTCGTCGCTCTCGTCGTCCTCCCAGCAGATGGCGAGCTCGTCGGAGGAGACGGGTCGGGCGGTCGGGGAGATCGCCCGTGCGGTCGGCGAGGTCGCCGCCGGCGCCCAGCGTCAGGTCCAGTCGGTCGAGTCGACCCGCACCGTGACCGCCGAGGTCGGCGAGGCCACCGAGGCCTCAGCCGTGAGCGCCCGTGACGCTGCGCAGGTCGCTGAACGGGCGCGCGCCCGGGCCGCCGACGGCGCCGGGGCGGTCGCGTCCGCGACCGAGGCGATGGAGCTGGTGCGGTCCGCGTCGGCGCAGGCCACCGAGGCCATCCGCGACCTCGGGGCCAAGAGCGACCAGATCGGCGGCATCGTTGAGACCATCACCACCATCTCCGAGCAGACCAACCTGCTGGCCCTGGCCCCCCGGCGCCGTTCGTCCCGACCCCCCGGCGCCGTTCGTCCCGCTGGTGGCTGGGGTGCCTTAGAAAAAACGCACCACTCCCGCACGGGAGCTACATTTTTGAAAATTGGACCCATGCCTGTCGACAAAATCGCGTTGCAGACAGCCAGAATGCGAGAGTGGTGCCAGTTTGTTTCCAAAATTGG
>SYBY01000430.1 GCA_005788585.1 Actinomycetota bacterium
ACACCGGGGCCCGGGACGGCCCCCGAGAATCGACTGGAACAGATGGCAAAGAAGCGCGTCAACGAACTTGCTCGGAACAACTACATGCCCGCCAAGGAGGTCATGTCGAAGCTGCGTGCTGCAGGGATCGAGGTGAAGGCGGCCTCGTCGGCGATCGACGAGGACGACGCGAAGCGTGCCCTGACGGGGCAGCCGGTCAAGAAGGCCCCGGACAAGGCCAAGGAGAACGGCAAGAAGGCCGACGCCAAGCCCGTGCGCCGCACGACGCTGGCGCGCCAGGAAGCCGAGCGCGCGAAGGCCAAGGAAGAGAAGCAGGCCAACGGTCGCGACGCCCGTAGCGGTCCGTCGAAGGCCGCGTCGGGCCCGGGCGCCAAGCGCCCGACCCGGTCGTCGATCACCGGTGAGCGCGCCCCCGGCGCGCCCGGTGGCCGTCGTCGTGTCGTCATCGACTCGCAGGCGTCGCGCCGCGCACCGGGCGGTGGCCCGGGCGGCGGCGGCCCGAACCAGGGCCCGCCGCGCCGTCAGCGCCGTGGCCGTCGCCGTCGCGGCACGTACGACGAGACCGTGCAGCCGCTCGACACGGCGGCCCAGACCGCGCTGGACAGCCTCAAGGTCCAGTCCGGCTCGACGGTCAAGGACGTCTCGGAGTACTTCGGCGTCCCGGTGCCCGACATCATCAAGAAGCTCATGATGCTCGGCGAGATGGCGACGCTCACGCAGACGCTGTCCGACGAGACGATCGAGGTCCTCGCCGAGGAGTTCGACCGCGAGGTCGAGATCGTCCATGCGGGCGAGGAAGTCGACGCCGACCCCACGTTCGACGACGCCGAGGAGGACCTCGTCACGCGTCCGCCCGTCGTGACGATCATGGGCCTCGTCGACCACGGCAAGACGTCGCTGCTGGACTCCATCCGCACGACCGAGGTCGCGGCGGGCGCGGCCGGCGGCATCCCGCCGCCCCGCGGCGCCGCCCCGGTGCACCCCGGCGCCCAGCTCGTCCCGTTCCGGGACACGCCGGGCCACGAGGCGTTCACCGCCATGCGTGCCCGCGGCGCCCGCGTCACCGACATCGCGGTCATCGTGGTGGCGGCCGACGACGGCGTGAAGCCCCAGACCGAAGAGGCGATCGACCACGCGAAGGCGGCCGAGGTGCCGATCATCGTCGCGGTCAACAAGATCGACAAGGAGGGGGCCGACCCGCAGCGCGTGCGCAGCGAGATGGCCCAGCGCAACATCACGCCCTCCGAGTGGCAGCCCGACAGCGGCTACGAGTTCGTCGACGTGTCGGCGAAGGCCAAGCTCAACCTCGAGGACCTGCTCGACACGATCCTCACGGTCGCCGAGCTCGAGGACCTCAAGGCCAACCCGAACGCCGAGGCGTCGGGCGTCGTCGTCGAGTCCAAGCTCGACCCGGGCCGCGGCCCGGTCGTCACCCTGCTCGTCCAGCGCGGCACCCTGAAGGTGGGGGACGCCCTCGTCGGCGGCTCGCACTGGGGCCGCGTCCGCGCGATGCACGACTACCTGGGCACCCGCGTGACCGAGGCCGTGCCGGGCGATCCCGTCGAGGTGCTCGGCTTCGACAGCGTGCCGGAGGCCGGCGAGTTCGTCCACGTCGCCGAGAACGACCGTCAGGCCCGCACGATGGCCGAGGAGCGCGCGCTGCGCCTGCGCCAGGAGCAGCAGGCCCGCCGCTCGGGTCGCAAGCGCTCGCTGGAGGACGTCTTCAAGGAGATCAAGTCGGGCGAGCTCAAGGAGCTCAACCTGCTGCTCAAGGCCGATGTCGCCGGTTCGGCGGAAGCCGTCGAGGACGAGATCGCCAAGCTGCCGCAGGACGAGATCTCCGTCAACGTCCTGCACTCGGGCGTCGGCGGCATCAACGAGTCCGACGTCATGCTCGCCGCGGCGTCCGACGCGATCATCATCGGCTTCAACGTGCGCCCCGTGGGCGACGCGCGGAACGTGGCCGATCGCGAAGGCGTCGAGATCCGCTCGTACTCCGTCATCTACAAGGCGCTCGACGACCTGCGCGCCGCGATGGAGGGCATGCTCGAGCCCGAGGAGGTGGAGGATTCCGTCGGTCTCGTCGAGATCCGGCAGACCTTCAAGGCCTCGAAGATCGGGACGATCGCCGGCTCCTACGTCACCGAGGGCAAGATCACGCGCGGCGCGAAGGCTCGCCTCGTGCGTGACGGCACCGTCGTGTGGGACGGCAAGATCGACTCGCTGCGTCGCCACAGTGACGACGTCCGAGAGGTCGCCCAGGGCTTCGAGTGCGGCATCGTGCTCGAGAACTTCCAGGATGTGAAGGAGGGCGACATGCTCGAGGTCTACGAAACCCGCCAGGTCGAGCGCGAGCTCGCGTAGGCCGTGGGCGCGTATGTCGCGCTGCTCACGATCGACCTGCACTTCCCGGATGTCGGATCGTTGAAGGGCAAGCGCAAGGAATTGCAGTCGGTGAAAGCGCGACTGCACCAGAAGCTCGGGGCGTCCGTCGCCGAGGTGGGGCACCAGGACATCTGGCAGCGCTCAACCCTCGGCGCGGCGCTCGTGTCGGGGAGCATGACGCTCGTCGAGCGCGAGGCCGACGCCGTCGAGCGCTACCTGTACGACCGATACCCGGAAACGGTGAGTATCGAGCGGACCGTCGTGTCGTTTGACGAGGTGTCGGGTTAGGATGCCCAGCGATCGGATGCGCCGCGTCAACGAGGCCATCAGGGAGGTGCTCTCGGACGCGACGAACAAGGG
>SYBY01000431.1 GCA_005788585.1 Actinomycetota bacterium
CGCCTTGAACGCGGGGTCCTCGACGTCGGCCGTCTCCAGCCAGGCGGCGATCATCGCGGTGATCCGGCCGACCTGCTCGGCGCGGTGCTGCTCGACGCCCGCCGCGACCTGCGGGTCGAGGCCGTCGTGCACGGCCATGACCGTGGCGCGGAAGCTGTCGGGGGCCGACGCGACGGCGCGGAAGAACCCGGTGAACCCGCCGCGCAGCGTGTCGGCGGGGTGCTCGAAGTCGATGGCCGACGGCAGCGAGGCCGCGGTCGCCTGCAGCAGGCGCTCGGCCTCACGCCGGAGGAGGGCGGCGAAGAGCTCGCGCTTGTTCGGGTAGCAGTCGTAGAGCACCGGCTTCGTGACTCCGGCCTCCGCCGCGATCGCGTCCATCGAGGCGCCGTCGAAGCCGGTGCGCAGGTAGACCTGCAGCGCGGCGTCGAGGACGAGCGGGCGGCGACGCTCGGGGCCCAGGTGGGGCGCGCGCGTGCGTGTAGAGGTGTCGGGGGGCGTACTGGCCACCCGTCCAACGTACCTGACTGCCGTGTCAGTCGCGGCTGGAGCGATGGCGCCGGCCGCCCCGGTGACGCCGGCCGCTGCTCGAGCTCGGCTTCGAGCCCCGGCGCAGCCGTTCCAGCTCACGGCCGAATGCGTCCTCCGCCGATTGACTCATGATCGGCTCGAACACCGCGAGGTAGGCCTCGGAGGCCAAGGGGCGCAGCCGCACGAGCGCGTTGCGGACGTCGGCCCACTGGTCGTCGGGCATCCCGGCAGCCTCGAAGGGCTTCCAGACGCCCTCGAGGAACAGCTTGACGAACGCCCGCGCGGCCGCGTGGGCGTGGCGCTGGAGGTCGGCGATCAGGTCGAGGGCGAGGTCGGGCTCGACGCCCAGGTCGTTGAGCGTGACCCCGGCCTGCAGCAGCCGCGGGCTGGCGACTTCGAAGCGTCCGTCCCCGACGGGCGTGAGCAGGCCGAGCTTGACGGCGCGCTGAATGCGACTCGCCGTCGCTTCTCCGCCGAAACGCTCGAAGACCTCCTCGGCGTCCAGGATCTCGGGGGACTCGCTCTCGAAGCCCTGGAGCAGCAGCTGACGCAGACCTGCGGCCTCCTCGCCGAAGCGGCCGCTGTCGAGCAGATGGCCGATCGCCGTGAGGTTGAAGCCGTCGGCCTGGAGCTCGCGAATCAGCCGCAGGCGCTCGACATGTGGCGGCCCGTAGTACCCCGTGCGCCCGCGCACCTCCGGCGGTGGCAGGAGGCCCCGCGACTGGTGCGCGCGGATGTTGCGCACGCTCTGCCCCGTGGCGCTGGCCAGCTGTTCGACCGTCATGTCGTTGGCGGGTGTCGACACGAGCCGTGAAGAGTAGCCCTTGGCTATGTGCCATAGATCGATGTAACATTCTGGAATGCCGTTTTTCCTTGCCGCAGAGGCTCCCGCCGGCGGCGCCGCGATGGACCAGGTCGTCCTCGCCACGCTCGGCGCCTCCATCGCCACCGCTGTCCTGCTGTACATCGGGTTGCGCTACCGCGCCGGTCACATGGCCTGGCTGCGGAGCATCGCGGCCTTCAGCGAGCGCACCTCCGGCATGCCCTCGTGGGCCGCGGTGCCGGCGGGGCTCGGCAGCGGGGCGCTGATCGTCGCCCTGTTCGGGATGTACTGGGACATCTCGCTGCACATCGACAACGGGCGTGACGAGGGGCCGCTCGCCAACCCCGCGCACTACCTCATCCTCATCGGCCTCTACGGCATCCTGGCCGCCGGGTTCCTGTCGCTGGTCATGGCCGACGACCGGCGGCCGAGTCGCTCCGCCGTCCGCATCGCACCCGGCTGGCACGTCCCACTGGGCGGCCTGCTCATGGTCGCCTGCGGCGGCTACGCGCTGATGGGCTTCCCGCTCGACGACGTGTGGCACCGCATGTTCGGCCAGGACGTCACGCTCTGGGGGCCGACGCACCTCATGCTCATCGGCGGCGCGGTCATGGGGCTCATCGGCCTCTGCGTCCTGATCTCCGAGGGCATGCGGGCGCCCGCGGGTGACGCGAAACCGAACGCGCTGGCGCCGATCATCCTGCGCACCCGCGCGATCGGGCTCATGGGCGGGCTCCTCGTCGGCCTGGCGACGTTCCAGGCGGAGTTCGACTGGGGCGTGCCGCAGTTCAACCTGCTGCTCGAGCCGGTGCTGCTCGCGGCGTCGGCGGGCATCGGCCTCGTGTGCGCGCGGATCTTCGTCGGTCCCGGCGGCGCGATCGCCGCCGCCGTCATCTTCCTGATCCTCCGCGGGGCCCTGGCGCTGGCGATCGGCCCGGTGCTCGGCCAGACCGCGCCGGACTTCGCGCTGTATCTGCCGGCGGCGATCCTGGTGGAGCTCGTCTTCCTCGCCGCTCCCCCCGCGCTGCGCGCGAAGCCCTACGTGATCGGGGCGGTCGCCGGGCTCGCGGTCGGCACGCTGGGCATCCTGGCCGAGTACGGCTGGTCCCAGGTCTGGATGCCGATCCCGTGGCCCTCGTCGATGCTCGTCGAGGCGCTGGTGTACGGCACGATCGCCGGCGTCGCGGGCGGCGTGATCGGCGCGTTCATGGGCGGCTGCCTGAACCCCGATCTCGGCCGGGCGGCCATGCGCCCCGGACGGGTGCTGGCACCGGCGGCCACAGCCGTGATCATCGGCGTCTTCGGCGTGCTGCTCGCGACCGGCGCCCAGGGCGGCGTGACCGGCTCGGTGACGCTGACCGACACCGACGGCGGCCCGGGCCGCACGGTCTCCGCCGTGGTCCGGATCGACCCGCCGTCGGCCGCGGACGACGCGCGCTGGCTGACCATGACGGCCTGGCAGGGCGAGGGCTTCCTCATCGATCACCTGCGCCGCGTCGGCGACGGCGTCTACGAGACGACCCAGCCGATCCCCGTGGACGGCACGTGGAAGTCCATGGTGCGCCTGCACCAGGGCGACTCGCTGCTCGCGATGCCCGTGCACCTGCCGGAGGACCGCGCGATTCCCGCCCCCGAGGTGCCAGCCAGCGCCGCCTTCACCCGCGAGTTCGTGGCGGACAAGCTCGTGCTCCAGCGCGAGGCGAAGACCGACGTCGCCGGCTGGATGTGGACGGTCGCGGGCCTCGTGGTCCTGCTCCTGACGCTGCTCCAGCTCGGCGCGCTGGGCTGGGGACTGCTGCGGCTGTCATCGACGGCCGGGCCGCCCGACGCACCGGACGGTGCGCCGGAGGGCGCGGCGGCGCCGCGGGCGACGGCGCGACCGGGGCGGGTCGCGCCGGCCTGATCACGGCTTGATGGCGTACCAGCGGATCGGGAAGCTCGCGAATCCCGCGGACTGACTGGCCGTGACGTTGCAGAAGCGGATGTTCACCACGCCCGCGCCCTGCGTCGAACCCGCCGACAGGATGACGCCCGCCGGGAGCTTGGCGTTCGGCCCGGGCCGGATGATCACGACGTCGCCGGAATCGACGCCGCCGAGCGGGACGTCGTACTCCGCGCAGCTATGCGCGGGGACGCCGCCGCTGACGCTGACGAATCCGGTCGAGCTCGTGCTCTCCTGCGCGAAGCCCGTGGAGTTGATCCCGTCGAGCAGGTTGGCGTCGGCAGCCTTCGCGCCGGTCTTCAGGAACGCCGTCGAGTCGAAGCCGTCGAGGAGGCTGGCGTCGAGCCCGGATCCCGCGCCGTCGACCGTCGACAGCTTGGCGAGGATCTGGGCCGGCGTGTCGGCCGAGCCACTCGTGCCCGCGGGCCCCTGAGGGCCGGTCGGGCCGGGAGTTCCCGCCGAACCAGCGGGTCCGGGCTCGCCGTTCGCTCCCGCGGGTCCAGCCGGTCCGGTGGCGCCGGGCGCTCCGCTCGCACCGGTGATCGCGCCCGCGCCGCTTGTCGGCACGGTCGTGGGCGCGCTGGTCCACGTCAGTCGCCGTTCGCTCCTGCGGCACCTCGTCTGCACGGCGACCACGCGCAGCTGCCCCTTCGCCTTCCCGGCCTTGACGACGCACGCATGCACGGTCACGGGCTTCTTCGTCGCCGCGGGCTGGCCGGTCACCGCCCACGCACCACCGCCGAGCGCGAGGAAGACCGCGATGGTGGACATCACGTTGGCGTAGCTGCACGTCGGGCGTGGCATGAGGCGCCTCCAGGCTGGTGGGCTGAACCTTCCTGCCCGCGCAACCGGCGGCTGCGGCTGGAGTTACGCGGCGCGGCTCAGCGGTGGCGCAGGCGCGTCGCGCTGTCGCGGGCGCTGGCCTTCGCCCACGTCGCGAGGGCGGCCGCGGGGGTGCGGCGCGGGTCGGGCTCCTGCCCGTCGCCGAGGCGCCACAACTGCTGCGTGTGCCACGCGAGGTCGGTGAGCGCGTCCGCGCGCTTGATGCCGATTCGCTGGGGTCGGTCGCCGCTCGCGGCGACGGCGCCCGACAGCAGTTCCCGGGGAAGCTCTGGCTCGACGGCCATGGGACGCCCGATGCCGATGACGTCGACGGCGCCCTCCTCGAGGACGGCGTTCATGGCCTCCGCGCTGCGCAGGCCGCCGGTCAGCATCAGCGGCATGCGGGTCCGCCGGCGCACCTGGCGGGCGTACTCGAGGAAGTACGCCTCGCGCTCGCGCGTGCTCTGCCGCTGCTCGGCGAGGTCGCCCACCATCGCGGCGCGCTCGTAGGTGCCGCCGGAGATCTCGAGCAGGTCGACGCCTTCCTCCTCGAGCGCCTCGACCACGGCCATCGACTCCTCCTCGGAGAACCCGCCGCGCTGGAAGTCCGCGCTGTTGAGCTTGACCGAGAGCGGGGTCTGCGCGCCTATCTCGTCGCGGATAGCCCGGACCAGCTCGATGAGGAACCGGCGCCGCCGCTGCGGGTCGCCGCCCCACGCGTCCTGGCGCTGGTTGGTGCGCGGGGAGAGGAACTGGCTGACGAGGTACCCGTGGGCGCCGTGGATCTGCACGCCGGTGAACCCGGCGCGGACGACAATGTCGGCCGTCCGCGCGAAGCGGCCG
Source organism: Actinomycetota bacterium (assembly GCA_005788585.1). The sequence goes on from SYBY01000431.1 coordinate 4,959, forward strand.
ATGATCTCGTGGATCTCGTCGTCGGTCAGGGTGCGCGGCTTGGCGAACGCCGTCTGCAGGCCCTTGATCGGGACGGCCGACGGCGCGACCGGGCGCCGGCTGAGCATCCGCGGGGACTGACGGCCGGGATGGTTGATCTGCACGAGCGCCTGGGTGCCGTGCTGGGTCGACGCCTCAGCCCACGCGCGCAGCGCGTCCAGGTCGCGGTCGTCTTCGACGGCGACGTTGCGCGGCTCGCCGAGCGCCCGGCGGTCGACCATGACGTTGCCCGTGATCAGCAGCCCTGCGCCGCCGGCGGACCACCGCTCGTAGAGCCGGGCGAGCCGGTCGGTCGGCGCGTTCGTGACGACGTCGCCAAGCTGCTCGCTCATCGCGGCCTTCGCCAGGCGGTTGGGCAGATCGACACCGCAGGGCAGCGCCAGCGGAGAGGACAGCGTCGGCATGGGGCGATCCTACTTGGGCGTAGGAGGCGGCGCCGTCAATCCTCCGGCTGCTCGAGGACGAACAGCAGCACCGTCACATCGGGGTCGACCTCGGTGGCGGGGAGGAACGTGCGCACGCGGCGCTCACTGGCCTGCTCGACGCTCGCCACGAGTTCATCGCGCGCAGCGACATGAAGCGCCAGCCGGCCGTCCCGCGCGAGCTGCTGATGGCCGGCTCGCACGAGGGTCTGTTCGCTCGACGTCAGGGCGTCCTCCAGCACGACGGCGATGAGGTCGTGCGCGCGGTAGGTCCGGGCCTTCGTCGGTCCACGGCCGGTGTAGCGGGCGAGCACCCGTACCACTGCGGTGGAGATGTCGGCGGCTGTGGGTCCGCCGGGTGACAGGTCTTCTGCGATCGACACGCGATCCGCTGTTCCTTCCTTGCCCCGCCGAGAATGGTCCCCACGGGCACCCGGTCTCCGAGGCGTGAGAGCCGATGCCGTGCACGCCTCCCGGGAGTTCCCTGCCCACAGCGGTCCCCCCGAAGACTCGCCCAGCGAGCGTATCGGGGGAACCGGCCTTTGTGGGGGGTGAGAACCCAATGCCGTAGTTCACCACACCGGATTGCCGTAGTTTGCGGCGTCAGACCGTGAAGCGGCCGACCAGCCCGTCGAGCTCCTGGGCCCGGTCGGCGATGCTGCGGCTGGTGGCGGCGACCTCCTGGGTCGTGGCGCTCGACTGCTCGGTCGACGCCGACACCTGCTCGGTGGTCGCGCTCGCGTCCTCGGCCACGCCCCGGACCTCGCCCACCGCCTCGCGGATGCTGGTGATCTCGCCGCTGACGTCCGTCACGCTCGCGGCGAGCGTGGAGAACGCCTTCTCGGTCTCCTGCACCGTCGCCGACGCGGACTCGGCGAGCGTGCGGACCTCCTCGGCGACGACGGCGAACCCGCGGCCGTGCTCGCCGGCTCGCGCCGCTTCGCTCGCGGCGTTCAGCGCGAGCAGGTTCGTCTGGTCGGCGATCGACGCGATCCGGTCCGTCAGGGCGATGCCGTCCTGCGCCAGCGTGCTGGCCCGGCCGGCGACCTCGACGGCCCCCTCCGACGCCGTGTGCACGGACTCGACGAGCTGCACCTGCCGGGTCGCCCCGAGGGCCAGGCTCGTCGTCGCCTGGGCGATCTCCTCGATCGCGCTGCCGGTCTGCTCGGCGCTCATCGACATCTGCTCGGTGGCCGAGGCGACCTCGGCGGCGGTGCGGCCGATCTCGCCGATCATCTCGGCGATCTGCGTGCGCGTGCTGTTGTAGCTCTCGAGGCCGCCCTGGGCCCGGCCGAGCATCGTGTTGAACGTCTCGCCGAGCGACCCGAGCTCCTCACCCGGTGCGGTGGGCAGCATCTCGGTGACGGGGTGGGCGGCGACGGTCAGGTCGCCTTCGGCCATCGCGGCCAGGCCGGTGCCGAGGCTGACGAGGCAGTGGTCGCTCAGGCTCGTCAGGCGGCTCTGGAGGTCGTCGAGGCACGAGTGGTCGCCGAGCGCCTGCTGCAGTTGCGCGCGCAGCACCTCGTAGCCCTCGATCGCAGCCTGCGCCTTGGCGAGCATCGAGTTGAACAGGCCGACGATGGCCTCGAGCTCGTCGCCCTCCGGGCGTGCGGCGATCGGCTCGGTGACGGGGACGACCTGGCGGGTCAGGTCGCCGGTGGCGGCGGCGCCCAGGCCTTCGACCAGGCCGTTGAGGCAGTGGCCGTCGAGACTGCGCAGCCGGTCCTCCAGCTGGGCCAGGGTGTCGCGGTCAACGGTGGGGGCGGGGACAGCGGACTGGGGGCGGGACAGGACGCGCACGTCGAACTCCTTGGTCAGAACTTGGCCAGGCGCTCGACCGAGTCCCCCAGAACCGGGGTCCCCGGAACAACAACCTCGTGCCCCGCTTGTCGGACGCGGGGCACGAGGCTTGAGACGACTAGGAGCCGAGGATCTCCATCGCGATCTCGGCGGTCTCCGTCGGGGTGCGACCGACGCGCACGCCCTTGGCCTCCAGGGCCTCCTGCTTCGCGGCGGCGGTGCCGGCCGAGCCGGACACGATCGCGCCCGCGTGGCCCATCTGCTTGCCCGCGGGGGCCGTGAAGCCCGCGATGTTGCCGAC
>SYBY01000432.1 GCA_005788585.1 Actinomycetota bacterium
ATCGGTGCAGTCCGCGACACGGGCATGACGGTGAACGACAACCCAGTCGTCGAACTCGACCTCCAGGTCACCAGCCCGAGCGTCCCCGCGCCATACCCGGTGACGCACCGGCAGATGATCAACCGCCTGCAGGTCGCGCAGCTGCAGCCGGGGGCCTCGGTCCAGGTCCGCATCGACCCGATGAACCCGCATGCCCTGATCCTCGGGTGACGTCCACGCCCCGTCCTTCGGGTGAGTAGGATCGTTCGCGGTAGGGATGCTGCGGAGGAGACTGCTCACCCGATGCGCGCTGCTTGCAGCCGCACTCGTCGCGATGTTCGCGGGGACGGCGCACGCCGGTGAGCAGAAGCTGAAGTTCCGCTTCGGGCCGATCATCGTCACGCCCGGGCAGAACGACATCATCTTCGAGCCGAACAAGCACAAGCCGAAGGTGCCCGGCTGGATCACGTCGTTCAAGCCGAACCTCGTCTACAAGGACGGCACCCCGACGCGCACCGACGTCATCCACCTGCACCACGGGGTGTGGCTGAAGAACGGCCGGCCGCAGTTCGCCGCCGGTGAGGAGAAGTCGATCGTCGACATGCCCGACGGCTTCGGCTGGCGCAGCGAGCCCACCGACTCGCTCGTCATGAACCACATGGTCCACAACCTCACGCCCAACGCGGCCGAGGTGTACCTCACGTGGGAGGTCGACTTCATTCCGGAGGGCGACCCGGCCGCTGCCGGCATCCGCACGGTCGAGACCCAGTGGCTGGACGTCGTCGGGATCCGCGCGTGGCCCGTCTTCGACGCCCTGCGCGGCCAGGGCGGCAAGGACAAGCGTTTCACCTTCCCCGACGAGGTTCCGGGCTACAAGGCCGAGAACTACCCCTTCAACCGCTGGCGCGTGGGCCGTGACGGCGTCCTCGTGGGCAGCGTGGGCCACCTGCATCCCGGCGGGCTGAACACCGAGCTGAAGGTCACGCGCGACGGGCGCACCGTCACGCTCTTCCGGTCCGAGGCCAAGTACTTCGAGCCTGCCGGCGCCGTGTCCTGGGACGTCGCGCTCACCGCCACGCCCAAGAACTGGCGGATCGCGGTGAAGGCGGGCGACGTGGTCACCGTGCACGCCACCTACGACACGTCCCGGGCGTCCTGGTACGAGTCGATGGGGATCATGCCCGTCGCGTGGGAACCCGGCGGGGCGCGCGGCACCGACCCGTTCGCCGGCACGTTCCCGACGCGCGGCAAGATTACGCACGGCCCGCTGAAGGAGAACCGCAACCACGGCGGGGGCCCGTTCGGGCTGCCCGACGCACGGCGCCTGCAGGACGGCGCGTCGCTGGCGCGAGGCGACGTGAAGATCAGCGGGTTCCTCTACGGCCAGGGCGACCTGCACAACGTGGGGCGTGGGCTGCGACCCCCAACGGTCCCCGCCGGGAAGGGCCTGACGTTCGTCAACCGGGACGCGAAGAAGAACATCATGCACACCATCACGGCGTGCAAGGCGCCGTGTAACCGCGAGACGGGGATCGCCTATCCGCTCGCGGACTCGAGCACCCCGTTCGACTCCGGCAACCTCGGCTTCGGACCGGCCGGGCGCACCGCCGCGGAGAACACCGACCGCTGGAGCACGCCGAAGACGCTGCGGTCTGGCACCTACACGTACTTCTGCCGCGTGCATCCGTTCATGCGCGGCGCGTTCCGCGTCAAGCCGAAGAAGGGCTGAGCGCCTCCCGTAACGTCGCCTCGTCGACGCCGCGCACCTCCAGCACCTTGTCGCGGGCTGTCGCGCCGCTGACCACGTCGACCGCGGACTTCGGCACCCCGGCGCGCTTGGCGACGAGGGCGCAGAGCGCGGCGTTCGCCCGACCGTCGACCGGCGGTGCCGTGACGCGGATCACGAGCGCGTCGCCGCGCATCCCGACGACCTCGTCACGGCGCGCCCGAGGCTGGAGACGCACGGCGATACGCGCGTGCACGGCGCTCAGCTCGCGGCGAGCACCCCGGTGCTGACCAGGGTCAGGACGAGGCTGCCGAGGGCGATCCGGTAGATGATGAAGATCGAGTAGTTGTGCTTGGCGATGTAGCGAAGCAGCCACGCGACGGCGACGTAGGCGACGGCGAAGCTGGTGAAGGTCGCCGTCAGCGTGGCGGTCCAGCCCACGCCGCCGGAGATGTCGTCGTACTTCGTGACGGTCTGCAGGATGCCGGCGGCGGTGAGTGCCGGAACCGACAGGAAGAACGACAGGCGCGTCACGGTGACCCGGTCGAGCCCGCGCAGCAGGCCCGCGCTCATCGTGGCGCCAGAGCGCGACACGCCGGGAATGAGCGCCAGGCACTGCGTGAGCCCGATGATGAGCGTGTCGCGCCAGGTCACGTCAGCCTCGCCGCGTTCCTGCGTGGCCCGCGAGTCGGCGAACCACATGACGAAGCTCCAGAGAATCAGCGCGCCGCCGACGAACCACAGGCTGCGCAGCGTCGTCTCGATGGTGTCCTTGAACAGCAGGCCGACGATGCCGATCGGGATCGAGCCGATGATCACGGCCCAGCCGAACATGTAGTCGTCGTTGCGCTCCCCGCGG
>SYBY01000433.1 GCA_005788585.1 Actinomycetota bacterium
CATCCACGAGCCCGGCTCGATGGACCAGCTCGTCCGGGCGCTCGACCAGGTCAACCTCAAGCTCGAGCACATCAAGCTGCTCGTCTGCACCCACGCGCACTCCGACCACTACGGGCAGGCGGCGACGATCGTCGACGAGACGGGGTGCGAGCTGTGGATGCACCCGCGCTACGAGGACATGGTCAAGCACGCCGACGATCCCGAGGGCGCGATGAACCGCCGCATGGAGATCGCGCTGCAGAGCGGGGTCCCGGAGGCGCCGCTGCGCAAGTTCATGGCCGAGCGCAAGGGCGACAACCCGGGCATCGCGCGGGTCATCGCGCCCGATCAGCCGCTCGTGCCCGGGGTCGAGATCGAGACGGACCTCGGGATCTGGACGGTCCACGAGACGCCCGGCCACGCCCCGAACCACGTCTGCCTCTACCAGGCCGACCATCGGCTGCTCATCAGCGGCGACCACCTCCTCGGGCGCGTCAGCCTCTACTTCGACGGCTTCGACCCTGACCCGGTCGGCGACTTCCTGCAGTCCCTCGACGTGGTGGAGGGCCTCGACGCGCGCCTCTGCCTCGCCGGCCACGGCCGCTCCTTCAGCGACCTCCAGGCCCACATCGAGGCGAACCGGTCGCTGGTGCACGAGCGGCTGGACAACCTCGTCAAGGTCGTCGGCGAGCAGGGGCCGATCTCGCCGTTCGATGCGGCGTACGGCGTCTACGGCGACGCGATCAAGCACATCCCGCCGTACTGGTGGACGTCCAAGATGATCCTGTACATGCGCCACCTCGAAGCCGGGGGCCGCGTGCGCAACGTGAGCGCGGAGGGCGAACCGGACCGGTTCGAGCTGGCCTGAGCCTCTACCCTTCGCGGGGCGATGCGCATCGATCAGATCATCGAGAACACGGACCGCCCGGTGTTCTCCTTCGAGTTCGTCCCGCCCAAGACGCCAGAGGGTGAAGCGAACCTCCAGCGCGCCCTGGCCGAGCTCCAGGAGCTCAAGCCCGACTACGTCTCCGTGACGTACGGCGCCGGCGGCTCGACCCGCGGCAAGACGCTCGACATCATCCGCGACATCAAGGCCGAGCACGGGCTCGAGGCGATGGCGCACTTCACGTGTGTGAACGCGACGACCGATGAGCTGCGCGCCGTGCTCGACGAGATGCGCGAGGTCGGCATCGACAACGTCCTGGCGCTGCGCGGCGACCCGCCGCAGGGCGAGGAGCGCTGGACGAAGACCGAGGGCGGCCTGGAGTACTCGCGTGAGCTGATCGAGCTCATCGACGACGAGTACGAGTTCGCCATCGGCGCCGCCGCGTTCCCCGAGGTCCACATCGACGCGACCGACGCCGAGTCCGACCTGCGCTACCTCAAGGAGAAGGCCGACGCGGGGGCGAAGTTCCTCATCACGCAGCTCTTCTTCGACAACGCGCACTACTACGACTTCGTCGAGCGCGCGCGGGACATCGGCGTCGACATCCCGATCATCCCCGGGATCATGCCGATCATGAACGCAGGCCAGGTCCAGCGGATGACGGCGATGTGCGGCACCGAGATCCCGTCGCCGCTGCAGGAGCAGCTCGAACAGCGCGCCGACGACCCGGCGGCGGCCGCGGAGCTCGGCGTCGCGTACGCCACGCTGCAGTGCGCCGACCTGCTGGCCAACGGCGCACCCGGCATCCACTTCTACACGCTGAACAAGTCGCCGTCGACGCGCGCCATCCTCAGCGCGCTGCGGCTCATGCGGCCGTGGGAGCGCGCGGCCGCGGCCGTGTAGCTCGGCCTACTGGTCGAGCAGCCGCCGGATCACGTCGTCGGTCAGCCCGGTCGACAGCGCCGCCTCCAGCGCGGTGGCCTCGAGGAAGCCCAGCGTGTCGTCGTCGCGTGCGCGGCGCACACCGGCCTTCAGGGCCTCGGTGAGCTCATCGTCGTCGAGGTTGCGGCGAGTGTCCTCGTCGATGAGGTTCAGGAGCAGCTCCTCCCGCGTGATCTCCAGCTCGCAGGCGCCCCCGTCGAGGACGCTGAGCAGGATCCGCTGGACGTCGTCGAAGCGCTCCTCGCTCTGCGGCCGCTCCCGCGCGCCGCACGGGTTGCGCGTGTCCGTCGGTTCGTACTCCCCGCCGCCCGCGCCGATGTAGCTGACCGCCAGGCCGCCGCCGAGCATGGCCGCGATCGCGGCGCCTGCCAGCGCGGCCCGCCGTCGCACGCCGCTGCTCAGCAGCAGGGGGACGAGCGCCAGCAGAGCCAAGACGCCTGCCAGCTGCAGCGATCGTGAGAACGCGGCGGTCCCGGCGCGGTCGAGCTGGTCGTCGAGCTCGTCGGCAAGCCGTGCGATCTCCTGGGGGTCGCCCTCCACCCCGGCGTACGCAGGTGCGAGGTCGGGCAGCCTGCCGTCGGCACTCGCGACGCGGTCGGCCAGCCGCTGGGCGAGGTCGATCTTCGTCTCCAGGCCCAGTGGCGCGTCGAGCAGCGCGGCGAGGCCGGCGAGCTCGGTGCGGTCCTGCTGGGCCTCGAGATCGGCGGTGAAGACGGGGGTGAGCAGGAGCAGGCCGACGACGACGCCCGCGTGGCGTGCGGCGATCGTCCAGCTCGCCGGGCCCGCGATCGCGACGGCGTGGGGGATGGCGACGGCGGTGAGCGCGGGCAGCGCGGCGCCGAGACCGAAGCCGATGAGGACCTGCGGGGCGATGAGCCACCACCACGACGCGTCGGGCAGCAGCCCCAGCGCGATCAGCCCGCCTCCGACCGCCACGGTGCCCGCGGCCGCCGCGGCGGCGATCGGCAGGCGCTGCTCCAGCGGGCGGGCGAGGATCGCCGCGATCGGCATGACGCTGACTGCGAGCGCCGCGCCCGCCGGGCCGTAGCGCCAGCCCTCGATGAGCATGACGACGAGGAGGAACAGCGCGGCGGTGAGCGCCGCGCTGAGCAGGGCGAGGGCGAGGAGCGGCGCGAGGGCGGGGCGGCCCCGGCCGTCGTCGACGAGCGCGGCTGCGGCCGTGGGCGCGGTGACCGGTGCGCTCGGCGCTGGCTCGTACGGCCGGTCAGGCACGAGCAACCGCCCCCCGTGCTCGGGCGCGCGCTGGCCCGGCGGCACGTCGCGCGCCGGTTGGCTCGGACGATATGCCGCGGTGCGCGGCATATCGTCAGCCTCGACGGCCGGCGCGCGCCCGACCGCGAACACGCCCAGGACGGCGACCAGCGCCAGGGGCGCCTGCAGCGCGAACATCGCCTCCCACGAGAACGCCTCGGTCAGCACGCCGCCCGCCGCCGGGCCCAGCGCCGCGCCCAGCACGCCCGCGAGCGCCCACGCGCGAAGGCCAGGCGAGGGCGCGCCCGGGTCCTCCCCCGTGCGCATGAGCGCCAGTGCGGCCGCCACCACGGCGGCGCCCGCCACGCCCTGCGCCACCCGGCCCGCGATGAGCACGCCGAGCGACTCGGACGCCGCGCACACCAGGCACGCCGCCGCGAAGACGACCAGGCCGATCACGTAGGCCGGACGCGGCGCCAGCCGGGCGGCCGGGACCGCGGCGACCGCGAGCGCGATGTTGAACGAGATCAGCACCCACGAGACGCCGGCGACCGTCGCGTCGAGCGCGCGCAGGATCTCCGGCAGCGCGAGCGTGACGACCGAGGAGTCGGCCAGCACGAGGCCGGCCGCGATGGCGGGGAGGAGGCGCCGCACTACGCGTTCAGCCGGCCGCCGGCTCGTCCTCGGGGACCAGCCCCTCGGCGACCATCGGGCGGCCATCGAGGGTGTAGCGGACGTCGACGGCGTGGTGCTCGCGGTAGGTGCCGATGCCCCAGGCGCCGAGGAACCAGCGCCACGCACCGAGCTTGCCCTCGTGCTTGAGCGAGCGGTTGAAGTGCAGGGCGCCGTCGCGCAGGTCGTAGTCGGCGCCCTCGTGCTGGCGCACGCCGTTGATGTACACGTCGAGGGGCGGCCGGACGTGCGGCGGGAGACGGACGACGGAACCGGTCACGAGCGCGGAGGCTACCCAGGCTGGCACCTCGGCAGGCGCCGGTGGCACCCGGTCGCAGCACTATCGTGCCCCGCCGTGTCCTCGTCGCCCGCCTACGCCCTGCGCCGCTCCGACCGCGCGCGGCGGGTGCGGGTCAGCGTCCGCGAGGACGGCATGGTCGAGGTCGTGCTCCCGCGCCGCGCGCCTGAGCGGCTCGCCGACGAGGCGATCGTCGAGCTCGCGCCGTGGATCGCCCGGCGCCGCGCCGAGGTCGCAGCCGTCCGGGCCCGGCTCGCCGCCCGCGGGGACACCCTGCCGTACCTGGACGACACGCTGACGCTGCGCCGGGAGCCCGGGCGCACCCGGGTGCATCGCCGGGGCGACACGCTTCTGGTCCCCGCCTCCGACCCCGACCCCGCCATCGAGCGCTGGTACCGGCGCGCCGCGCGCACCGAGGTCGCGCCGCGCGTCGAGGCGGCCACGACGGCGCTCGGGGTCGGCTTCGAGAAGATCACCATCCGCAACCAGCGCAGCCGCTGGGGGTCGTGCTCGGCGACCGGCGCCTTGTCATTCAACTGGCGGCTCCTGCTCGCGCCCGCCGAGATCCTCGACTACGTTGTCTGGCACGAGTGCTGCCACCTCGTGCACCTTGATCACTCCCCGTCGTTCTGGGGGCTGCTCGCCGCGCACCGCCCCGGGTACAAGGCCGAGCAGCGCTGGCTGCGCCGCCACGGCGCCACGCTCGTCCTCAGTCCGGGCTGAGCGCGCGCAGCAGCGCCGCGAACGGCGTCTCGCCGTCCTGCTCGGAGACGAGCCGCCGGCTGACCTTCCCGGTGTACGCCTCCATCGAGCCGTCCCCCCGCACATCGACCCCGCCGTGCGTGCGTGACCGCCAGGTGCCTCCGGTGATCTCCCCGCGGGCCGCGACCTGCTGCTGCGGCGTGTAGCTGCGCGTCAGCGCGCGGGTCTCGTCGCGCCGCGCATCCGCGCTGGTCAGCGCGTCCTCGAGGATCGCGACCGCGTCGGCGGCGCTCTCCGCGCGGTGCTTGGTCACCTTCGAGCCGATCCGGATCGTCACCCGCCACCCCATGGCGGCGGACGTTAGAGCAGCGGCAGGGCGGCATTCGCCGTCGGGCGGGGGACCGCGACGTGCTGCAGGGTGGGAAGGTCGGCGACGATCTCGCGCACGCCGTCGTGGGAGTCGGTCGTCAGGTGGTTCGAGATGCGGTGGAACAGCCGTTGCGCCGCGGTGTTCGTGCCCTGCAGCAGGGCGGTGAAGTGCGTGATGCCGCGCGCGCGGGCCTCGCCGGCGAGCGTCATCCCGAGCAGCGTGCCGAGCCCCTGGCCCTGGAAGCCGTCGCCGACCGTGATCGCCACCTCGGCGTGGTCGGGGCGCTCCATGTCGCGCACGAAGCGTCCGACCGCGATGAGCTCCTCCTCCAGGCCCAGTGGCCCGAGGATCTCGGCGATCACGACGATGGCGACGTGGTTGACCCCGTCGACCTCGGTGAGGTAGCGCAGTTCCGCGCCCGAGAACGACGGCTTCGGGCCCAGGAAGCGCTGGACGGTCGACTCCAGGGAGAGGTTGGCCAGCCCGCGCTGGAGCAGCACCTTGTCGTCCGGGCGGATCGGACGCAGGTGAATCGGGGTGCCGTCGGGGAGGAACGCCGGTTCCATCGTGCGTTGCATCATACAACCCGGACACCGGACGTTTGTCCGGCATCACCGATTCTCGTGATACCCGGGCAGTGCATCGGTCGAAGAAGTGGGCATGGCGACTCCCGCCACATTCCGACGGTCGTGGTTCTGCCGCGACGAGCTCGAGCACCAGCGCTTCATGGACATGAACGCGCGGCTGCTGCCCGTCAACACGAAGGTCATGGCCCTCGTGCTCGTGGCGATCTTCCCGGCGATCTTCTTCGGCGGCGACTTCCGCTCCGTCGGCCCCGCCGTGTTCGGCGTGCTGCTGTTCGGCGCGCTGCAGCGCGCGGCAGTCCGCCTGCCGAACCCCCAGGTCGTCTGCTTCGGCGCACTGCTCGGCGCGACGACGATGATCGTCATCGCCCTCTACTTCTACGGCGCGGCCGATTCGCCGGGCATGGCGCTGGTCGCCTGGCCCGTCGCGGGCATCGCCGGCCGATACGCCCGCCGCGTCCTCGTCGTCGGCACCGCATACACGTGCACGATCGCCGCCGCCGCGATCCTCATCGCCGAGCCGGGGATCCTGACGACCGACCCGCTGCACGTCACGCTGATCGTGACCGCGATCATCGCGTCGGCCAGCGTCGGAGCGGTCCTGCGCGACAGCGACATCGACAACCGCGGCGCCGCGATCCTGGACCCGCTCACGGGCATGCTGAACCGCCACGCGCTGAACACCCGCGTCCCGGAGATCGAGGAGCAGTCGCGCCTCACGGGCCGCCCGGTCGGCGTCATCGTGGCCGACCTCGATCACTTCAAGTCGGTCAACGACACCTACGGCCACGGCACCGGCGACGCGGTCCTGCGCGACGTCGCATACGTCCTGCGCCGCGAGCTGCGTGCCTACGACCTCGCCTACCGCATGGGCGGCGAGGAGTTCGCCGTCCTGCTCCCCGGCGCCAGCGTCGTGGAGACCGGGCAGATGGCCGAGCGCCTGCGCGCCGCCGTCGCGTCGGACCAGATCGAGGGCCTCGACATCCGGATCTCCGTCGGCGCGGCGTGCACCGCCCCCGGCGAGGAGTTCGCCTGGAAGTCCCTCTTCGAGCGGGCCGACGCGGCCCTCTACGAGGCCAAGCGCGGCGGGCGCAACCGGGTCGTCGTCGCCGGCGACCCGACCACCTCCGCCGCCACGACCGCCGCCGAGCCGGCGGCGGCGTGACGCAGTCCCTCTAGCGACCCGCGATCTCCACGTAGTCGCGCGTGCGGTCGCCCGTGTAGATCTGCCGCGGACGCGCGATCTTCTGCTCGCCGTCCTGCGTCATCTCCAGCCACTGGGCGATCCAGCCGCTCGTCCGCGGGATGGCGAACATCACCGGGAACATCTGGACCGGCAGGCCGAGGGCCTCGTCGATGAGCCCCGAGTAGAAGGCGACGGTCGGGTAGAG
>SYBY01000434.1 GCA_005788585.1 Actinomycetota bacterium
AGACGCGAGCGGCGCGGCGCGGACCGGACGCCGCGCCACCCGCGCGCGGGCGCGGGCCAGGGCCGGCAGCAGCCGGTCCCCGGTGGCGCCCACGTCTTCACCGAGACCGAAGACGGCGACGACGACGTGCTCGTCGCAGAGTTCGACCTCGATGTCGGCGAGCTCGCGCAGGAGGCGGCCCCAGGCGGGCCCGGTCGCGCCGCTGTCGCGGACGTCGATGACCAGTCGCAGCGGGTCGTGGCCCGCGACGCCGTCGACCTCTGCCAGCGCGGCGCCGTCGAGGGTCCCCAGCCCCGGCACCCAGCCGATGCGCTCGCGCAGGTCGGCCAGGGCGTCCATCATGCCGCTCAGGAGCGCCGGGCCGTCGCAGGCCGCGCGCCGCCGGGCGGCATCGAGCGATGCGCGCAGCAGACTGCTCGGGCTCGTGCTCGACACCAGGCGCAGTGCGCGCGCCACCCGTGCTTCGTCCAGCCCGTGCGCGTCGTGGCCCAGGTGCAGCAGGGCCGAGCCCGTCAGGCTGCCGAGATGCTTGTGCGGGCTGCAGACGACGAGGTCGGCGCCCGCGTGCAGCGCGGCCTGCGGCAGGCGCTCGGAGAACGGGAGGTGGGCGCCCCACGCCTCGTCGACGATGAGCGGCACGCCGTGGGCGTGCGCGACCGCCGCAAGCGCCGCGACGTCGGCCACCGCGCCGAAGTATGTCGGTGACACGACGAACGCGGCCGCCGCGTCGGGCGCCGACGTCAGCGCGCGGTCGAGCGAGGCCGGCGTCACGGCATGCGCGATCCCGAGCCGCTCGTCGACCTCCGGGGTGACGAACACCGGTTCCAGGCCTGCGACGATCAGGCCGTCGATCGTGCTGCCGTGCGCCGTGCGCTGCACCACGACCCGGCGCCCGCCCTGCGCGACCGCCAGACACGCGGCAAGGTTGCCCTGCGACGCTCCGCCGGTCAGGAACCACGTGCGCCGCGCGCCCCACGCCCGGGCGGCGAGCGCCTCCGCGTGCGCGAGGGGGTCGGCCTCGTCGCCCCGTCCGACGTCGATGCCGGCGATGAGCGTCGGGACATCGAGCGCGTGCGCCGCCGCCCCGAGTGTCGCCACCTGGTCGCCGCAGGCAGCCCCGCCGCCCTTGTGTCCCGGAACCGTCAGGCGGCCCGGGTCGCGCCCGGCGAACCGGGAGAGCGCGCGGAGATACGGAGCGTCGTCATCGGTCATGTTCCCCGGGCGTGACGCCGGGGCGCACGTCGTTCAGGAACGTTGTGCCACGGCGATGAGGTCGGCCATCCGGAAGGTGTCGCCCGCGAACGGCAGCGTCGGCGTCCAGCCCGGCTCGGCGTGCAGGTACGCGTCAGGGTCGTCGGCGACGAGCCCGACCAGCGTCTCGGCGACGATCCGCCCGCCGACCGGCCCGAGGCAGCAGCCCTGGCAGAGCTCGCCGGCTTCGCGCAGGACGTAGTACCAGAGCGGCGTCGCGCGCTCGAGTGCCGGGAGTGCGGCGAGCCCGAGCCGGGAGGCGGGCAGCGGGTCGATGGACATCGCGCCCGCGACGGCCTGGCCCGACGGGAGCCCGAGCGTGGCGCCCTCGAGCAGCGCCGGCAGCGCGGGGGTGTGGACGCGCTCGTCGATGCGGTGCGCGGCCTGCGGACGGTGCGGCTCGCCGCTGGTGCGGAAGAACATGCGCCAGTCGATGCCCCACTGCGGCGGCAGCGGCCGATGGCCGGCGAGGCGCGCCGTCGAGACGGGCCGCCCGTCGCGCAGGTCGTCGACGACCTCGTTGAGGACGTAGGCGGTGCGCGTCATCGCCGGCGCCAACCGGAACGCCGCGGCCGAGAACTCCAGTGGCACCACCGGGGCCTCGGCGGTGCGATGGAACCGCAGGCGCGGGCGGACGACCTCCGTCGTGCTGCTGACCGGGTGGCCCGGGTCGAGCGGATTCAGCGGCGCGGGGTCGGGCGACCAGCCGGTGCTGATGACGAACTCCTCGCGGTGGAGGACGTCGTGCATGACGTCCTCGCCGCACAGGCGCGGCAGCAGGTCGTTGAGGATGACCCACTGGTAGTGCCAGCGCGCGAGCCGGCGCGCGGCGGCGAAGTCCTCGTCCGCCGTGGTCGCGCCGCTGTCGCGGACCTCGTCGACGACCGCGTTGTGGAAGCGCAGCAGGAGCCCGTGGAGCTGGCCGAGGATGACGTCGTCGTCGTTGCGGGCGTCGGCGATCACGGCGACGTCGCCCATGCGCGGCAGGTCGGGGCCGGCCTCCGGGCCGCGATCGGAGACGCGCAGGCCGAGGCGGAACTTGGCGGGGTCGGCCTCGTCGTACAGGTACGGCTGGCGGTCGGGTCCGTCGCCGTAGACCGTCCCGAGGTCCAGGCGGGCCGCGGATGGCGCGAAGGTCAGATCGTGCTCGGCGAGCCGGCAGAGGTGCGCGTAGCCCGCGGGGATCGCGAGGTTCTCGCGCGGGCGCATCGCGGCGACGGGCCCGTCGGCGTGCTCCATCCGGGCGGCGAGCTCCCGCAGTTCGTCCTCGGGCGCGGGGGCGGTGGGGGCGCTCGGGAAGAGGCGGTGCTGGTCGCCGGTCGATCGCGCCGGAGCGAACGGCTCAGACGGCCGCTGCGCGGGTCCGGGTGCGGTGGTGGTCCCGGACCCCTGGGGCCCGCTGCGTGCCGTGCTGCCGATCATGCTCTCTCCATGCGTCTGCGGGCCGTCACCCAACCGGCGTAACGGCGGAGGGAACGATGTTCACCCCCGGGACCGGCTCGTCCGCGAGGGCGTCGAGTACGATCGGGAAGACGTCGCGCGGTGCGTCGTCGCCCATCCAGCAGTCGAAGTGGCCGTAGCCGCGCAGCTCGCGCAGCTGGTGCCGGCCGGGCTGATGGCGGTCGAACCACGCGAACGACCGCGCCTGGCTCTCCGGCGAGAAGCAGCGATTCGACGTTCCCTGCAGGAACGTGATCCGCGCGTGTGTCTGCGGCGGCTGGGCGCACAGGTCCCGGGGTACCCCTTCATGCGGCCGATCCCACACGAGGTGCCCGCGCAGGATGCTGCGCCGCATCTGGCGGAAGAAGCGGATCGGGATCCACTCGAACTCGTCGGTGAGCCAGTCGTGGGTCTCGCGCGAGAGCTTGCCGTGATCCCACATCGCCGACCGGCTGTAGCCGTAGAAGAAGCTCGAGATGCGGCAGACGAGGTTGTCGCACTCCCGATTCGTCGTCCGGACCCAGAGGCGGATGAGGCGCGACAGCCAGTTCTGCGGCCGGATCCCCCAACTGATGTCGACGTACTCCGCGACCAGACCCATGAGCGGCGTGAGCCCCACGATCTTCGCCTTCGACCGCGGGTGGACGACCGGGTGCAGCGCCATCGCGTTGCACACCACGGTGTCGACCTGCGGCATCTTCCCGCTCACCAGTCCCATGAAGAACGACGAGCTGCCCTGGCAGTGCACCAGCGCCTTGACCCGCTCGGCGCCGGTGACGCGAACGACGGTGCGGACGCCCTCCGGGTGGTCGTACAGCGCGCCCTCATCGAGGGACCAGGTGTTGCGGGCGTGCTCGAAGCTCGCGCGCCACTCGTTCAGCCACACGTCATAGCCCGCGTCGACGAGCGCCTCGACGATGTTGATCTCGATCGGTGCACGGAAGATGTTGGTGCGGACCGACGACCCGGCGGCCATGTAGACAGGGCCGAGGTCGGGCTCGCGGTCGGCGTGGCGCACGCGGACCAGGTGCCCGGTGAATCCGTCCTCGGTGGTGTAGGGGACGATCTCCTCGCGCAGCGGGATCGGCGAGCGGCGCGGTGCGGGCGCGCGGCGCTTCGGGGTGTCGGGCAGCCGCTCGGCGCCGTAGGCCTGCCAGAGGTTCTTCGCGAAGAAGCTCCCGAACGCCAGCGGCGCCGCGGTGCCGTCCCAGCCGACGGTCGTCATCTGGCGCAGGAAGTCGCCGGCGGTCAGGCGCAGGATGCCGATCGCCACGCGCTCGCCCGTGGTCTCGTCGCGCAGCTCGGTGAGCAGCGTGGTCGTGTCGCGCCAGACGTCGAAGCCCTCCTCGTCCTGCACGTGCTTCTCACCGGACAGGACGAGCGCCCGGCCGTCCGGGCCCGTGAACGGCAGCCAATAGCGCATCTCGCGCTTGCGCGGGTGGTCGGTGTCGGGGAAGAGGTTGAACGTGCCGGCGGTGACGGGGAACGCCTCGTCGCCGAGCTTCACCCACCCGCGGGCGGATGCGGTGTGCGTGGAGTCGGCGTGGAACGCCGCGGTGTCGTCGACCTCGATGGTCAGGTGGAACATGACCGCGGTGCCGGCCTGCTCGCCCCGCCGCCGGCCGCGCTCGTGGTCGCTCTCGGCCGGGTCGAACAGCAGGTGACCGTCCATCTCCTCGGTGAAGCGCAGACTGCTCACAGCCGTCCCTCCTGACGCAGGATGTGCTCGGCGTGCCGGTCGGCGAACGCCGCGATGGTGAGGCTCGGATTGGAGCCGACGGCGCCGGGCATCGCCGCGCCGCACGCCACGCTCAGGCCGGGATGGCCGAAGACCTGCCCGTACTCGTCGACGACGCCCTCGCCCGCGTCGCGGCCCATCGGCGCGCCGCCGAGGGCGTGGACGGTGACCGTCGGTGCGCGGCGGCGCCCGACGGGGTCGGCGGCGAACTTGCCGCCGAGCTGGCCGGCGATCGCCCGCGACGCCGCGCGGATCCGGCCGAACACGCGGCCGGCGCGCCGGCGCGACCAGTCGGTCAGCAGCGTGTCGCCGTCGAGGTACAGGCGGGCGTGGGTGACCTCGCGGCCCATGCCGACGATGGGCAGCATGCCCGCCGGCGTGCGCAGGTCGCCGAACAGGGCGGCGATGTCGGCGCCGAGGTGCGGGTCGACCCGGCCGGTCATCCGCTCACGGGCGACGCGCAGCAGCGTGCGCTTGGCCTGCCACAGCGCCCGGGGCATGCCGGTCAGCTGGAGCATCCACGCGGTGTGCGCGGGGTAGCCGGCGTCCTGGAGGTAGTACCCCGCCATGCCGGAGACGTCGTCGCCGACCCGCGCCGCGGTGGTGATGACCGGGCCCCGGCTGCCCTCGATCTCACGCAGCCGCCGCGCTCGCCCGGACGTCTCCTCGCCCGCCCGGCGCACGAACGCGATGTGGTCGCCGTTGCCGTTGAAGCGGGTGCCCAGGGTCGGGCTGAGGTGCCGCAGGTGGGCGCGGTTGCGCAGCAGCAGGTACGTCGTCCCAAGCGTTCCCGCGGCGAGGACGAGCCGGTCGCACGTCAGGGTCACGGGCGGGCAGAGCGCGGGGTCGTGCGTGTTGGTCGGGATGCCCTCGCGCTCCTCGGGGTGGGTCACGGCGCGGACGAGGTAGCCGCCTTCGGGCCGGGGGACGATGAGCCGCACCTCGGTCCGCGTGCGGATCGTGGCCCCGGCTCGCTTGGCCCGCGAGAGGTAGGTCAGGTCCATGGTCCGCTTCGCGCCGTCGTTGCAGCCCAGGTCGCACTCGCCGCACAGCGTGCAGGTGCGGCGCGCGGCGTCGTGAAGGTTGTCGTCGTCGGGCAGCGCGCGGCCGGGCCGGGGCGGCCCGCCGTTCGCCGAGAAGGCGACGGCGAGCGGGGGACGGAACGTCTCCAGGCCGGCGCCCGCCGCGGCCTGTGCGAACGCTGCGGCCTTCGGCGAGCGGTCGAGGTAGGCGTCCGGGAACGGGGTCGGCTGGAGGTCGGCTTCGATGCGGTCGTAGTGCGGCGCGAGGTCGTCGTAGCTGATGGGCCAGCTCCAGGGCACGCCGTCGCGCTGCTCGGTGAACCACTCCGGGTCCTTGCGCAGCAGGACGTTGGCGTAGATCAGCGACCCACCGCCGAGGCCGCTGGCGACGACCGCGCCGAGCTCCTTGAACGACCACACGTCGAACATCCCGTGCAGGCCTTCGCTCGGGTCCCAGAACGCGTTGCGCAGCTGGTGCGCGGTGCGCGGGAACTCGCCGGGGGCGATCGCCTTGCCGCGCTCGAGGACGCAGACGTCCATCCCGGCCTCCGCGAGGCGGCAGGCGGTGACGGACCCTCCGAATCCCGAGCCG
>SYBY01000435.1 GCA_005788585.1 Actinomycetota bacterium
CGCGCGGGTCGCTGCGCGAACGCGTGCGGCTGCACGGCGGGCGGGCGCGGCTGCGGCGCCGTGCCCGCCGGTGGTCCGTCGAGGCCGTGCTGCCGGGAGCCGACGCGCTGAGGCCCGGGTGGCGGGACCTGCTCCTCGGGGATGTCGTGGTCCTCGGCGCGGCGACCCTCGTCGTGCTCGACGACGCGCGCGGCGCGGGCGGTGCCGACCCGGTGACGACCCTCCTGCTCGAGGCCGCCGTCTTCATCGTGCCCCTGATGCTGCGCCGGCGCGCGCCTCTGGCGGCGGTGCTGGCGATCGCCGGAGGGATCGTCGCCCTCGAGGCGGCGAACGTCCTGCCCGACTACTCCCGTTCGCCGATCATCGCGGCGCTCCTCGGGTCCGGGGCGGCCGCGATGCACATCGCCGACGCGCGGATCGCCCTGGCGGCTGCAGCGGCTGCGACCGTGTCCGCGGTCGCGGTGAACCTGCACCAGCTCCCACCCGGCGTGCCGCTCACCGACACGCCGATCATCCTGTTCATGTTCGTGATGGCGTGGGGGTTCGGCCGCCGGGTGCGGCACAACCTGGAGCGCGTGGAGGATGCCCGGGCGGGTGAGAAGCGGCTGGCCAGCGAACAGTGGCGCCGGTTGCATCAGACGGTGGCCGAGGAACGGCGGTCCGTGGCGCGGGACCTCCACGACGTCGTCGCGCACGGCGTCTCGCTCGTCGGCGTGCTCGCCGGGGCGTCGGGCGCGCAGGCGCGCAGCGACCCTGAGCAGGCGCGTGGATCGCTGCGGGCCGCGCGGCAGGCGGTCGTCCAGGCCCGAGCGGAGCTCGACCGCCTGACCTCCGCCCTCGGCGATGACCCGTCCGCGTCGCCGTCCGTGTCGCTCGCCGACATCCAGGGCCTGGTCGACGCCGCGCACGCCGGCGGGCAGATCGTCTTCATCCGGCTGGACGTCATCGATCTGCGGCGAGTTCCCGCGCGCGTCGCGACATCGGCGTACCGCATCGTCCAGGAGGCGCTGACGAACGCTCGCAAGCACGCGCCAGGGGCGGAGACCACCGTGCACATCACCGACCGCGGCGACGCCCTGCTGGTCGAGGTCCGCAACGACCCCGCTCCGGGGACCGACGCCGACGGCACCCGGAGGGGGATCGCGGGGATGCGGGAACGGGCGCGGCTGCTCGGCGGGGACCTGGCGGCGGCGCCGGAGCCGGGCGGCGGATTCGCGGTCCGCGCCCGGCTGCCGGTGGGTTGAGCGCTACGCCCGCACGGCGGCGGTGCCGGCCGAGCCGGCCGGATGGGCCGGCCATAGGCGCGTCGCGGCGATCGCGTACGCGGCGAAGAGCAGCAGCGCGCCGCTGACCAGCACGACGGGCGTCAGCGTGGCGAAGCCCACGACCCAGCTGAGCGCGACCAGCGCGGGGACCGCGACCGGGACGAGGTCCGCGCGCCACAGCGCCACAGCCAGCAGCGTCGTGCCGAGCACGAGCCCGAGAACGCCCGCGAGGCCCAGGACGCCGGGCAGCACCAGGTCGCCGGCCGCGTCGGAGACCTGGACGCCGGTCGCCTCCGGGACCTCCTGGGCAAGGGCGAGGTCGTACGCGTCGGTGATCAGCAGCCCGGGCAGCAGGGTCGCGCCGAAGACGGTGAAGAACGCGCCGATGCGCAGCCACCAGTCCCTGCGTCCGGCCAGCACGCCGATGCACGCGAAGCAGCCGGCGGCCAGCAGCGCGTACGCGAACGCGAGGGTGATCGCCGCGGCCTGTGCCCGTCCCGGCTGTGCGGCGAGCGCGTCGTGATACGCCGCCGTGGAGTCCTCGCTCTCCCAGGGGGTGAGCGCCATACCGGCGACGAACAGCGCCGCGCCGGCGAGTGAGAGTGCCGCTGCGGGACGCCGCAGCGGGAAGGTGCGTGGAGTCATCCGCCGAACGTAGTCCCGCGCAACCCGTTTCCCATCGTCCGGACGGTGCGGCCGGCCACCCCCGCCGGTGCCGCTCAGAGGTGGCCAGCGGTCGCGCACTTCGCAGCTTCACCTATGGAGGAAGGTCTGTCATGAACGCCACTCCCGCACCGGATGCCGCTTTCGGTGGCTCCCCGGTGGGCGGCCCCAAGGTCATTCGCAGCATCGGGGCCTGCTTCGGCTGGCTCCTGCTGAGCTTCGGCCTCTGGGGCTTCGCCTGGATGTACAACACGCTGACCGAGATCGGCCGGGCGACCGGCAAGGACACGCAGGCCGGTCTGCGGACGGTGCTCTACATCATCCCGATCGTGAACATCTTCGTCCTCTACATGACGTGGAAGGACATCTCGGAGTTCGCGGAGGCCTCGGGCGAGGAAGGGTTCAGCCCGATCCTCTACATCATCCTGTCGTTCATCCCGATCGTGAACATCTTCATCTTCATCAGCGTGCAGAACAAGCTGAATGCGACGTGGATGCGGGCGAGCAACGGCACCGCGCAGAAGGCCGACCTGGAGACGCTCGACAAGGTGCTGATCGGCATCGGCGCGATCTTCTGGGTCTTCTACATCGGCATCATCGTCCTGGCGGGCGCGCTGAGCAGCTGATGGCGATCGTGCGGCACCGCTCCGGGTCGCCCTGGGAGGTGCCGTACGGCTACTGCCGCGCGGTGCGCTGCGGCCCCTTCGTGGAGGTCGCGGGCACCGTGGCGGTCGACGCGGACGGCGCCGTCGTGGCGCCGGGCGACCCGGGGGAGCAGACCCGGGTCGCGCTCGCGCGGATCGCCACGGCGCTGCAGACGGCGGGCGCGCGGCTCGACCAGGTCGTGCGCACGCGCCTCTACGTCGTGGACATCGCGGCGCATGCGGACGCCGTGGGCCGCGCGCACGGCGAGGTGTTCGCCGACGCCCCGCCTGTCACCGCGATGGTGCAGGTCGCCGCGCTCATCGACCCCGCCTTCCTCGTCGAGATCGAAGCCAGCGCCTACGTCACGGGATGACGACGAGGTCGACCTCGACGAGCGCGCCGACCGCCAGCGCGGTCACCCCGATGCACGTGCGGCTGGGCAGTCGCTCGGGAAACCAGGCCGCGTACGCCGCGTTGAAGGCCGCGTAGTCGCGGGTGAACTCCGTCAGGTAGGCGCGGGCCTGGACGGTCCGGTCCAAGGACGAGCCGCAGAGGGTCACGACGCGCTCGAGGTTGCGCATCACCTGGTCGGTCTGCGCGGTGATCCCGCCGGGAACGACCTCGTTGGTGGCGGCATCGATCGGCATCTGCCCGGTCACGTACAGGCGGCCGTCACACAAGGTGGCCTGCGAGAACGGGGCGACCGAGGCCGGCACGCCGTCGTCGGGCCCGAAGAGGTAGCTGACGATCTCGCCGCTCATGACCGCGGGGGGAAGATCCGCTTCTCGATGCACGCGTGGACGCCCTGCCGGCCGTCGACGACCTGCGTGACGGTGAAGTCGGCGGCGATCGACATGAGCGAGTACGCGTCGTCGCGCGACAGGCCCCAGCCGCGCTGGAGCAGGTTCAGCATGCGGCGCGAGGCCTGACCCATCGCCTCGTCGAGGTCGTCGCCGAACCCGTGGACGAGCTGATGCGTGGCCGTGTCGAGCGTCGGGACGTCGAAGACGCTGTCGCGGACGATGCTGATGCGCAGCAGCCCATTCAGCGAGGACTCCAGTGCCGTGCCCGACACCTCCCCGTCGCCCTGGGAGACGTGCGGGTCGCCGACGGACAGCAGCGCCCCGGGCACCTGCACCGGGTAGTGCATGGCGCCGCCCGCGCCGATCCGCCAGTTGTCGATGTTCCCCCCGTGCTCGCCCGGCGGGATCGAGGAGTGGCGCCCGGGCGCGGCGGGGGCGACGCCCATCGTGCCGAAGTGCGGGCGCATCGGGACGACGACGCCGGGCAGCGCCGGCTGCCGCGCCGCGGGGTCGGGCGGGGTGATGATGCCCGGACCGTCGCTGTCGTAGAGCCGCGTCGTGGTCCAGTCGAAGGCGAAGTGCGCGCGGGCCGTGCCGCTCGGCTCGTCCAGCGCGTAGACCGTCACGCGCTCCTTGCCGAAGTCCTCGTAGAGGTGGCCCCAGTTCCCCGCGAGGTTCGTGCCCCACGGCAGGCGCGGGCGCGCCTGCAGGATCTCGACGCGCAGGACGTCGCCCGGGCGCGCGCCGGCGACCGCGATCGGGCCGGTGAGCAGGTGCGGGCCCGGGCCGCGGTCCTGGACGCGGTCGAAGATCGCCCGGATGCCGTCGTCCATGAGCAGGTCGGGTGCGTCGCCGGCCTGATGCGTAACGGCTTCGATCTCGACGAGATCGCCGGAGTCGATCGTCAGCACGGGGGCGATGGTGTTGTCGAAGTGCCCCCAGTGCACGGTCTCCGGGGTGGCGGGGAGGTGGTGCAGGCGACGGGTCACGGCAGTCGCACCGCCGGTCCCCCGGGCGGGAGCTCGTCGTGCGGCCGCAGGCGGACGAACGCCTCGCGGTCCACGGTGAGGGGGCCGGTGATGCCGGCCCAGCGCAGACGGTCGCGAATCCGCATGGCGCCGCGGTCGTAGATCGACCCGTCCCGCCACGCCATCGAGTAGTCGCTCTGCTGGGGCGGGGCCCAGCCGGGGAAGGGTCCGGTGCGTCGTGCGCGGACGAACACGTACTGCGAGCCACGCCCGCGGTAGGTGCCGCGCCGGCGCAGCTCGTCGGGGTCGACGACCCGCCACCAGCGCGTCCGGCCCGGGATCACGAGTTCCTCCCCGAGCCAGACCGCCTCGATCTCGAAACCGTGCGCCGGTGACAACGCGCGGAACAGGAGCTCGGGGCTGAACTGGTAGAAGCCGTGCCCGAGGTCGCCGTTGGACGGGGTGAGCGCGAGGTAGTGGCCGCCGACCTTCACCATCTGGATCGCGCTGGCGAGCGCGGTGGGGAAGTCGAAGACGTGCTCCAGCGTGCCGCCGTCGATGACGACGTCGTACTGCTCGTGCCACGCCTCGGGCACCGGGACGTTGAGGTCGTGGACGAGGTCAGCGCCCTCGAAGTCGCTGGCGTCGAGCGCGTGGATGTCGGTCGCGCCGAGTGCGGTGAGGAGCTCGTCGGCGTAGCCGGAGGCGCGGAGGCGCTTCGCGGCCGCGAGGTCGGCGGTGCCGCCGAAGCGGCGGACCGTGCGGGCGATCAGCGGCGCGCGGACCCAGAGGTTCTGACGACCGAGCTGGAGCGTGCGGCCGAAGTCGACTCCAGCGCTCCTGGAGGCGAGAAGGAACTCCAGCTCCAGCATGCCGATGCCCACGGGCCGGGACCCTACCTGTCATGAGGCGACGCTGACTGATCGGTACACTCCGCCGCCTGAGGGCCGGGGGGCGTCCCAGGCGGCGCTGGTGAACTCAGATATCGGATGCGGAACTCACTGAGCGCTGGATGGCCAACGGACAGGTAGACACAGGCAGCGACGCCGGCGCCTTCGGGGCGATTGTGCGTCGTCGCGCCTGGATCGTCGTGCTTGCCGTGCTGGCCGCGCTCGCGTCCGCGTTCGTCTTCACGAGCCTGCAGGACAAGCAGTACAAGAGCACCGCGGTGCTGTTGTTCCGTCAGGTGCTCCTCGACGTGCAGCTCACCGGCGTCCCGCTCGTCGCGCCCGGGAACGACGCCACCGTGGAGTCGGCGACGAACGTCGGGCTCGTCTCGCAGGAGAACGTCCGGGTCGCCGCCGTCGCGCGGCTCGGGCCGGGCTTTACCCCCTCCAGCCTCGAGGACCAGCTCACGATCGAGCCGCAGAAGAAGTCGGACCTCATCGGGATCGAGGCGACGGCGGACTCGCCGCAGGAGGCGGCACGCATCGCCAACGCCGTGGCTGCGTCGTACCTCGCCATCGCCAACGAGCAGTCGGTCTCGCGGATCAACGCGGCTGCCGACCGCGTCCGCCAGACGATCTCCTCCCGGCGCATGTCTGACGCGCAGCGCCGCGAGCTGCGCAGGTCACTCGTCAAGCTCAACGTGCTCGCGCAGCTCGGCCCGCAGAACGTCCAGCTCTCGCAGGCCGCGGTCCCGCCGCGCAAGGCGTCATCGCCCAAGCCGCTGCTGAACCTCCTGATCGGCGGGCTCGTGGGCCTGGTGATCGGCATCGCGCTGGCCTTCGGCGTCGAGCACTTCGACCGCCGCCTGCGCAGGCCGGAGGAGCTCGAACATGAATCGGGCCTGCCGCTGCTGGCGACCGTGCCCCGGAACCCCGGCCTGAAGTCCCCGCGCGGCGGCGCCTGGCAGGAGGACGCCGAGCCGTTCCGCCAGCTCGCCAGCGTGCTGCGCCACCGGGCCGACGAGCGCGAGATCCGTTCGGTCCTGCTCGTCGCGCCGAGTCAGGGAAGCGGCGCGACGACGGTTGCGCTGTACCTCGCCCTCGCCGCCGCCGAGGGCGCCGCCGCGCCCGTGCTCCTCGTCGAGGCCAACCTCCGACGTCCCGTCCTCGGCGATGTTCTCGGGTTGTCCGGAGATACCGGGCTGACGACGCTCGCCGACGATCCGCAGGGCGCGGTCCAGCCCATCGATCTGGACGGTCCCGCGCGCGACGTGTCGGTCGTCCTCGCCGGGCCGCCCGCGGGAAGCCCGGCGTCGGTGGTGGAGTCCGAAGCGGTCACAGACATGCTACGGAGCAGCCGCGACGAGTACGACTTCACGGTCGTCGACGGGCCACCTCCCCTGCTGGTCGCCGACGTCCTCCCGCTCATCCCCGAGGTCGATGCGGTGGTCATCGTCGCCCGGCTGGGGCAGGACACCGGGGCCGACGTGCGTCGCCTGCGCACCGAGCTCGAGCGCCAGGGGGCAGAGCCCATCGGCGTCGTCGCCAACGGCAGCCGGCAGCACAAGAACCCCTACGCCGCGTAGGCCGGTCCATGGCCTTCCGGCGGACCCCCTCCACCGCTTGGTCCTCCGGCGCGGTGCTGCCGCCGCTGCCGCGTCCCGATCGGGCGTCGCTGAACGCCGCGGCGCTCGCCGTCGGCCTGACGGCGTTCACGTCGCTGCTCGTCGTCGCCGGTGGTCCCGGCATCCGCCTCAGCGCCGCGTTCGC
The DNA here is from genome assembly GCA_005788585.1 of Actinomycetota bacterium. The sequence continues at coordinate 7,002 of SYBY01000435.1, forward strand.
GATCGGGCTCCTGCTCATGACGCTCGCCCGCGCGCGCCCCGCGCTCGGGATCCTCGCCGCGTTCGTCTTCCTCGTCTTCCTCGCGCTGGTGCGGCGCGTCCTGCTCGGGGTCTCGGATTGGACGTCGGGCGATCCGCTGATCCTCATCGCGCCGGTCGTGGCCCTGATCCTCATCGCCAAGGCGTTCGCGCTGGACCGCAGGCCGATCGCGCCGGACCTCATCTCCCGGCTCGTGCTCATCCTGCTGCTCATGACCTTCGCGCAGGTCTTCAACCCGCTGGGCGGCGGGATCGGCGCGGGCATCGCCGGCCTCGTGTTCATGGCGTTCCCGCTCTTCTGGTTCTTCGCGGGGCGCGACTACCTCGAGGACCGCGACGTCGAGCGGCTGATGGCCATCGTCGTCGTGCTCGGCATCATCGTGTCGCTGTACGGGTTGTGGCAGCTCATCGTCGGGCACCCGCCGTGGGACCAGGCGTGGCTCGAGCTGCCCAACGTCGAGAGCTTCACGTCACTGGACGTGGGTGGCTCGATCCGCGGCTTCGGGACGTTCTCGGGCTTCCTCGAGTACGGGCTGTTCCTCGGGATGGCGCTCGCCATGGCGGTGTGGTTCGTCCTGGAGGGCAAGCTCGTCGCGTGGCTGCCGATCCCGCTGCTCGCCGTCGCGCTCGTGATGTCCGGCCACCGCCAGCCGCTGCTCTTCTCGTTCCTGGCCATCGCCACGATGATCGGCATGCGCACCGGCCGTCCGAGGACCGCGCTGCTCGTCACGGCGGTCGCGGGCGTGCTGGGGATCGGGATGGTCTTCGCCGCCAGTGCGGTGCTGCCCGAGGGCGGCGGCAACGCGTTCGTCGGGCGGCAGGTCCAGGGGCTCGCCGACCCGCTGAATCCGGAAAGCTCGACGCTGTTCATCCATGCCGAGCTCGCGTATGCGGGGATCAAGGCGGGCTTCACACACCCCTTCGGCCTGGGGACCTCGGCGACGAATGCCGCTGCCGGGGTGGGCAAGAGCGACGCGGACGAGAAGCTCGACACCGAGCACACCCTCGGCGAGGGCAGTGCCTCGACGGACCTGGACTTCTCCAACGCGTTCGTCGCCTACGGCGCAGTGGGCGGGGTGCTGTACGTCACGCTGCTCCTCACGGTGCTCGTCACGGCCATCCGCATGTACTTCCGCGGGACGCTGATCATGCTGCCGATCGTGGGGGTGCTGCTCGCCAACATCGGCCAGTGGCACAACGGCGGGAACTACGCGCTGTCGGCGCTCGTCTGGATGCTCATCGGGGTGGTCGCGGCGCGCTGGTACGCCGAGCGCGCCGGTCAGAGCCGCAACGAGGCGCGGCCGGTCGGGTAGAACGCGGCGCGCTCCTCGTAGAAGCTCGAGAAGCGATCGGACCGGTGCGCGTCGGCGTCGGCGCCGCGCCGGGCCCGCAGCCGGTCGGCGGGCGTGCGCATGAAGCGCAGCGGCGAGATGAAGGGCTGGAAGTTGCGCCGGTACGCCGACGAGACCGCGGGTCGCACGGGACGGCGGCGCCTCCAGCCCGTGGCGAAGCCGGCGACGGCCTCCTTGACCGCGCGCGCGGCGACGCGGTCCTCCTTGACGGTGTCGATGGCTGCCTGCGAGACGATGTTCCCGACGGTGAGCAGGGCGTCGCCGGGGCGCATCAGCTTGCCCGCGATGTAGCTGTGATGGCGCGCGTTGACGAGGTAGCGGCGCGGCTCGAACTCGACGATCGCCTCCTTCATGTGGACGGCCTCGAGCTCGGGCAGGTAGAGGTGGCTGAAGCCGTGGTCGAGGAGCCGCATCGTGAGCTCGGCCTCGTTCGCCCAGATGAAGATGTCCGGGTCGTACCCCTCGACCGCGCGCAGCGCCGGCGCGCTGAGCAGGGCCGCGCAGCCCCAGTAGCTGAGCAGGCCGGTGTTCCAGTCGTCGTTGAGCCGGTGGTCCTCGTCGAACGAGCTGACGACCGAGAACGAGACGAGCCCCGCGTCCTCGTCCTGCGCGGCCCGCACGGCGGCCTCCAGCGCGCCGGGGCGCAGGTACGCGTCGTCGTCGAGGATGAGGACGTAGTCGCCGGTCGCGACGGCGAAGCCGAGGTTCCAGCCCGGTGCGCCCGCGTTCTCGGGGTTGCGGATGACCTGCACCTGCGGGAACTCTCGGGCGACCGCCTCGGCGGGGTTGTCGGTCGAGGCGTTGTCGACGACGATGACCTCGAGCCGGTCCGCGGGGTAGCCGCTGTGTTCGAGCATCTGCCGGAGCGAGACGAGCAGCGCGTCGCGCCGGTTGTAGACGAGGAACACGATCGTGACCAGCGGGAGTCGACTCATCCGGCCGTCCGTTCGTAGAAGGTGCCGTTTGGCGCGCTGTCGATGTCGTACGTCGGCTGCACCATCTCGTGGAGGAGGAAGGAACCGAGCTCGTTGCCGATCCGCTCGGCATCCGGCCCGACGGCGGGGTTGTGCCCGCCGTCGAAGTCGAAGATCGTCTTCGGCTCGCGTGCGGCCTTCTGCAACTTGCGCGCGTTCGAGAACACGACGGTCTGGTCGGACTTGCCGCTGATGATCAGCACGGGGCGGGGTGCGATCTTCCCGACGAACCGGGCAGGGTCGAGCGGTGCATAGGTGTCCAGGGCCTCGGACAGCGCGGCCGGGTCGTTGATGATCCCGCGCAGCATCGGCGACTCGGGCGAGGTGATGGCCTGCCGCCAGTTGCCGGGGGTGACGACCAGGACGACGGCCTCGATCCGCTTGTCCTCGGCGGCGAAGAGGGTGCCGATCGCGCCCCCGAGACTCACGCCCGCGAACGCGATGTGCCCGTCGCACTCCGGGCGCTTCTCGAGGTAGTCCGCGGCGCTCTCGAGGTCGCCGACCGTGCCGCGCACCATGGCGTCGAAGGCCTTCGGGTCGTCGAGCACCTGCTGGTAGTCGCCGGCGTCGCCCGCGCGCGCACCGTGGTTGCGCATGTCGATCGAGAACGTCGTCAGGCCGAGCGCGGCGAGTCCCTGCCACGCGTAGTCGGCGTTCTCCTTCGTCGAGCGGAAGCCGAACTGCCAGATCACGCAGCCGCGAGAGGCGACGCCGCGCGGCACGGCCATGAGGCCGGTGACCTTGGTGTCGTCGACCTTCGTCGGGAACTCGACGGAGCGGATGTTGACGAGCTTGTCGGCGCGCACCTCATCGGCGGGGTCCTCACCGGCACCGCCGCACCCCGCGACGACGAGCGACAGGGCAAGGAACGACAACAGCAACCGCGCCCAGGTGGCGGCTGCCGAGCGGCATCCCCACCGACAATCCATGCGAGCCATGATAGACCTCCGGCGCATGACATCACAGGCGCCGCGCGTGGCGATTGTTGGGGCTGGACTGACCGGTTGCACCGTTGCGTGGCGCCTGTCACAGAACGGGATTCCCTCCGTCTTGTTCGAGCGCGCGGAGGTGCCCGGCGGGCTCATCCGCTCCGAGCACATGGGCGGCGTCCTGTACGAGCCGCACGGCTCGCACATCTTCCACACCGAGGACGAGGAGGTCTGGAACCTCGCGACCTCGATGACGCCGTTCCGCGACTACCGCCACCGGGTGGACATCGTCGTCGAGGGGAAGATCCTCAACTGGCCCATCCTCGTCTCGGACATCGACGCGCAGTCGCGCAGCGAGGACATCCGCCGCGAGCTCGCCGAGCGCAAGGACGTCAACGCGGAAGAGCGGGCGAAGGCGGCGAACTTCGAGGAGTGGTGCCTGGAGCTCATGGGGCCGATCCTCTACGACCGCTACATCAAGCCGTACACGGAGAAGCAGTGGGGCCGGCCCGCGAGCGAGCTCTCCGCGCAGTGGGCGCCGCGCCGCGTGTCGGTCCGCTGGGACAACGACCCGTACCTGTTCCCCGACCCGTTCCAGGGCTTCCCGTCCGGGCCGAACGGCTACACGGACCTCATCGACGGCCTGCTCGCACCGGACCTCATCGAGCTGCGCACGGGCGTCGACGTCGACGTCGACAGCCTCGAGGCGCTCCTCGCACAGGAGGGGGCGGACGTCGTCGTGCTCACCTGCCCGCTCGACGTCTTCGCGGGAGAGCGCTTCGGTCGCCTGGACTGGCGCGGCATCGACGTGCGCTCGGTGCACATTCCGCACATGGACTACGCGCAGGGCGCGATGGTCGTCAACTACCCGGGCGCGGAGTACCCGTTCATCCGCATCCACGAGACCAAGCACGCGTCAGGCCAGCAGTGCGAGGGCACGGTGCTCGGCTTCGAGTTCACCGGCGCGCCGTCGCGCTACTACCCCATCGAGCTGCCGGAGAACCGGGAGCTGAACACGCGCTACCAGAACCTCCTGCGTGAGCAGATCGGCCCCGAGCGCACGTACTTCGCCGGGCGCCTGGCCAACTACGTGTACATCGACATGGACGACTGCATGCGCGAGGCGCTCGACGCAGCGCAGGAGCTCCTCGGCGACCTGCAAGTCGGCGCGGCCTGAGGCGTCGGATGGCCGGCGCGAAGGATCTCGTGCTGCGGATCTACACGTCCCCGCGCACGCACCGGATTCTTCCGGCGCCGCTCGCGCTCGCGCTCGTCGGGGCGATCGAGCCGCCCCTGCGCCGGCTGCGCAACCCGGTCGAGGAGGCCGACGCGGAGCGCCTCGTCAGCGACCTGCTCCAGTTCACGCCGCGCGCGGGGGAGACCCGCGCGGTCACCCGGCGCCATCTGCGTGAGCGCTCCCTGATGCGCGAGCTGTTCTGGCGCCCGTGGCTGCTGCGTCGCGCGCGGATCATCGACGCGCACCGGTGGGACGAGGCGCGCGAGGGCGGGCGCGGCAGCGTCGTGGTGCTCGCCCACATCGGCGCGTCCTGGGCCGTCCCGGGCATCCTCGGCCTGCGCGGGTACAAGGACTTCCGCCTGGTCGGCAGCGCCCACATGTGGGAGCCCCTGCCGCCGAACCTCGTGGGCCGGACCGACACGTTCCGGATCAGGGAGTACGGGGCTCGCATGCTCGGCGCCGAGCGCCTGATCCCGAACACCGTCGAGCCCGATCGGCTCATCGAGCTGGTCGAGCAGGGGCTGTCGGTCGGGGTCGCCTTCGACGTGCCCGGCTCGGCCGCGACCCCGTTCCTCGGGCGCTCCGTCGCGCTGACGAGCGTGCCGGCGTCGCTGGCCTTCCGCACGAAGGTCAAGGTGCTGCCGGTCATCGCCGAGCGCCACGGCACCCGCATGCACCTGCGCATGCTGGAGCCGCTCGACCCCGCCGACTACCGCGATCTGAGCGCGCTGCGCGCGGCGATCGCCAGGACGTACGAATCGATCGTCCTCACGCGCCCCGAGAGCGTCGAGAACGCGTGGTATCCATCGCCGCTGGTCACCGAGGCGCTGACCTCACAGGCCGCGAGCGCCCCGAGCCCGGAGGACTGACCGCATGCACCACCCGAAACCGCAGCCGCAGTTCGAAGACAACCTGACCGAGGGGATCGGGGAGCGCATCAAGCCCGCCGCGGTGACGTCGGGCGGTTACCGCGACCACCTCGGGCGGTACCTGTTCGCCGCGCACTACGTCGCCGGCCGGTCCGTGGTCGACCTGTGCTGCGGCAACGGGTACGGGTCGAACCTCCTGCTGGCCGCGGGCGCGACGCGCGTCGAGGGCATCGACATCGCCCAGGACGCCGTCGACGCCGCGAAGGAGCACTACCCCGGGCCGGAGTTCTCGGTCGGCGCGGTCGACGAGCCGATGGACCTCAGCGGCTTCGACGTCGCCGTGTGCTTCGAGGGCATCGAGCACGTGGCCGACGTCCCCCAGCTCCTGCAGAACATGCGCCAGGCCGACGTCGCGCTCATCTCGTCACCGAACGCCGACTTCTTCCCCGGCGGCTTCAGCGGCAACCCGCACCACCTGCGCGAGTGGACCCGTCGCGAGTTCGACGAGGCGCTCGCGCCGTACTTCTCCGACGTCCGGATGTACTTCCAGTGGCACTACCCCGACCCTCTGGACATCGACCGGCGCCCCGCGACGCTGGCGAAGGCCGTCATCCCGGTGTCCCTGAAGCGGCGCCTGAAGCGCGTCCCGGCGGATGCCGTGGAGCCCGATGTGCCGCAGTCCGGTGACGAGCGCACGGTGTACCGCGTGCACCGGACCACGAACCTGAAGGTGCTGCGGCTGCTGCCCGGGCTGCAGTACGGCAAGCCGGCCGACTGGGTCGCCGTCTGCCGGAAGTAGTCAGGAGGTGGGGAACGGCAGGTCCATCGTCTGCACGAGGAACCGCCCCGCGCGCAGGAGGTTCAGGTCACGCGCGGGACCCTCGGCGAACGGGTCGGGTCCGCCGTCGTAGTACAGGAGCGTCTTCGGCCTGCGGGCTGCTCCCATCAGCTCCATGGCGTCGCCGGGGAGGACCGTCGGGTCGAAGCGGCCGTTCATCAGCATGACCGGGCGCGGCGCGATCCTGCCGATCCAGCGCTTGGGGTCGTACGGCGAGAGGACATCGACGGCGTGGTCGAGCGCCGCGGGGTCGGCGGTGGCCGTGGGGATGTAGTTCGGGAGGTTCGGGACGCGCTCGGCGGCCAGGGGGCGGGCGAGGAGCGCCTGCTTGAACGTGGCGCCGACGGAGCTCAGCAGCGCGCCCTTGATGCGTCGATCCTGCGCGGCGAGGATCACGCCCGCCATGGAGCCGAACGCACTGCCCATGAACGCGATGTTGTCGCGGCAGATGCGTCGGCGGCTGAGGTAGTCGACCCCGAGACGCAGCTCGACGACCGTGGCGACGAGGACGGTGCGCAGACCCTCCGGGGACGAGATCGCCGCCGCGAGCTCCTCCTGGCTGCCGCGCTCGCCGACGTTGCGGGGATCGATGGTGAAGCTCGCCAGGCGCGCGACCGCCAGGGCCTGGCGCAGATCTGCCGTCGCCTCCTTCGGGGTGTTCAGCCCGCCCTGGATGATCACGCAGCCGAGTGGACGGGCGTGGGTCGGCACGGCGAGCAGGGCCGGCACCCGGTCGCCGTCGACGGACCGGTAGCTGATCCGCGAGACCCGCAGGGTCCCTTCGCGGGCGCGCGGCGAGCGATCGGGATCGAGGCTCAGCCCAGCCTTGTACCGCAGCAGCGGCGGCGAGGCCTCCTGCGGCGGCGGCGCGTCCGATCCGCCGCAGGCCGCGAGGCCGCAGATGCAGGCGAGAAGCACTGCTATGGTCGCCCGCCGGCTGCTGGTGCCCATCCTCGGGCCGATGATAGACGAGGGTCGGCGCCGTCCCGGGAGTTGCGTGCTCGAACGTCTCGTCCCCTCATTCGTCGTGACCGCCGAGGCGACGGGCGACCTGCTCGACGTCGAGCTGTTCGCGGCCGAGCGTGAGATCGTGGCCCGCGCGGTCGAGAAACGCCGCCGCGAGTTCACGACCGGCCGGGGTCTTGCGCGCGATGCGCTCGGGCGGCTCGGCGTGCCGGCCGGCGCGATAGGCAGCGGGTCGCACGGTGAGCCGCTGTGGCCCGAGGGGGTCGTCGGCAGCATCACGCACTGCGACGGGTTCCGCGCGTGCGCGGTGGCGCGTTCGACCCGTGCGCTCGGGATCGGCATCGACGCCGAACCGGACCTGCCGCTGCCCGCGGGCGTGGTCGAGGACGTCGTGCACGGCCGTGAGCGCGCGCTCCTCGACTGCGACCTCGGGGTCGATCCAGGGCGCCTCCTGTTCAGCGCCAAGGAAGCGGTCTACAAGGCCTGGTTCCCGCTGACCGGCCGGTGGCTGGGGTTCGACGACGCCGAGGTCTCGGTCGACGCCGGCGCCCGCACCTTCCGGGCGGTGCTGCGGGTCGACGGCACGCCGTTGCGCACGTTCGCCGGCCGCTGGACCGTGGAGCGCGGCACCGTCTGCACCGCGGTCGTGGTGCCCCGCCAGACTGCTCTGTGACGTGGGTCGCAGATGCGAAGGGACCCGCCACCGCTCTGCTTCAACGCAGGTGTATCGTTGCGTTTTCATGCCATCCGGTGTCGGGCTCACGGTGCTGTCGTCCCCGCGTTGCGCTCGCGGCCGGTGCTCGCCCGTCTGTAGCCAGGGTGGTGCGTGATGACGGTCGAACGCGCGCCGGCGCCCTGGGTGCTCAGCGGCACGGGTGCCGCCGCGCTGCGCGAGTACGCCCAGCGCCTCGCGGAGGCAACCGGGGACGTGGACGCTGCCGACGTCGCGTGGACGCTGGCGACCGGGCCGCCCGCGTCTGCGCATCGCGCCGTCATCCTCGGCGAGGATCGCGGCGCCGCGCTGCGCGACCTCGCCGACGGCACGCCGAGCCCGCAGGTCATCCAGGGCGTCGCCGACCCTGACCTGCATCCCGACCGGCCCGTGTTCGTCTTCTCCGGCCAGGGCGGTCAATGGGCGGGCATGGCCGTCGAGCTCCTCGACGCGTCCCCGGTCTTCGCCGAGCACCTGCGCGCGTGCGCGAAGGCCCTGGCGCCGCACGTCGACTGGGTCCTGGAGGACGTGCTGCGCGGCAGTCCTGACGCTCCTGCGCTCGAGCGCATCGACGTCGTGCCGCCCGCGCTCGTCGCCGTCATGGTCTCGCTCGCGGCGCTCTGGCGTTCGCGCGGGGTGGAGCCGGCCGCGGTCGTCGGGCATTCGCATGGGGAGATCGCGGCGGCGCACGTCGCCGGCGTCCTCAGCCTGGACGACGCGTTGCGGGTGGCGGCGGTCCGGGCCCGGGCGCTGACCCCCCTCTCGGGGCACGGGGGAATGGCGGCCGTGTCACTCGGGGCGGACGCGCTCGAGCAGCGGATCGCCGGGTTCGGCGAGCGGCTCGCGCTCGCGGCGGTCAACGGGCCATCGGACCTGGTGGTCTCGGGCGACCTGGACGCGCTCGACGAGCTGCTGGCCGGGTGCGAGGCCGACGGCGTGCGCGCGAGGAGGGTCGCCGTCCCCTACGCCGCGCACGGCCCGCAGATCGAGGCGATCCGCGAGCGCCTGCTCGACGAGCTGGGCGAGGTGACGCCGCAGCCGGCGCAGGTGCCGCTGTACCCCACCACCGCCGACGAGCCGATGGACG
>SYBY01000064.1 GCA_005788585.1 Actinomycetota bacterium
GCCCGTGACGGTGTCGATCTTCACGCCGTCCTGGAACACGTCGTAGCCGGTGACGCCGTCGTCATCGGTCGAGGCGTCCCACGTCAACGCGACCGTGGTCAGCGTCGGCTCGCCGGCGAGGTTCGCCGGCTTGCTCGGCGGGTTGTTGCCCTGCGTGCGCACCGTGATCTCCGTGCTGAACGGACCGGGCTTCAGGGCCGGCGCGTCCACGGCACGCACCTTGAACTTGTAGTTCGTGGCGCGGGTCAGGCCGCTGATCGTGGTGGACGTCGCAGGCGCGTTGACCTCGGCGACCTTCACACCGTCCTGGAACACCTCGTAGCCGGCGACGGCGAAGTCGTCGGTCGCGGCGTCCCAATCAAGCGCGACCTCGGTCTCGCTCGTCGCGTTGCCCGTCAGGTTGGTCGGGGCGGTCGGGTCCTCGTCGGTGCCCTCGGCGGGCAGCTCGATGACGATCGCCGGGCTGTACTCCGAGAAGTTGCCCGCGGCGTCGAACGCCCGGACGTCGATCTCGTAGAGACCCTCGGGGGTGAGGTTCTCAATGAGGAACTGCGTGACGTTGCCGACCTCGATGGTCTCGCCCTCGATGCGGATCTCGTAGCCCGCGACGCCGGTGTCGTCCGTCGACGCGCCCCACTGGAGGTTGATCGACGTGGCCGTCACGTCGTCGAACGACGTGATGAACGGCTCGCCCGGGACGCTCGGCGCCTCGGTGTCGACCTCGACGTCGTCGACCACCGTGGTGTTCTGGAGCGTCTTGTTCTGATCGGCCGGGTTCAGGACACACGGCACGTCGAACGTGTTCGGGTCGCCGTCGCTGTCGACCGGGACGACCGGCGGCAGGACGATGGCCGAACCGTCGGCGCGCTTGGCGGCGATGTTCAGGTCGAGCTTGTCGACCGTGATGTTCACGATGCCCGTCTGCGTGAACGTCAGCGACGGGGTCTCACCCGTCAGGCCCTCGAAGCGCAGCGGCGGAGCGGCCGGCTTGGTGACCTCGGGGATGGCGATCGGGACCTGCACCGGCAGCGTGAAGTTCGGCGCCGTCACCGTGGACGTCGCCTTCGAGGTGCCGGAAATCTTGTTGGCGCCGATCAGGTCCAGGCCCTGGTAGGTGCCCAGGTCGGCCTCGGCGCTCGCGGCGATCGCGAACGGCGGCGTCGGCGAGTTGATCGGCCACTCGGCCGGGATCGCCGCATCGATGTTGACCGTGAGCGCGCGCTCACCGATCAGCGGATACGTGCACTTGTACGTCTGCGTCAGCTGCGCAGCATTCGCGGGTGCAGCAGCCGCACACGCGGCCAGGGCAGAGATACCGGCAGCAGCCAGCACCCTCCGCACCCCATGAGACCTGAGGGACACTTGGATCCTCCGATGGATTCTGGAACGGCGCACTCCCCGGCGCCGCGTCCGTGTACGCGCCGCCGACAGGACAGAGGGCGACGCAGGTCCCAGTCTTCAGTGATCCGCGTCACTGAGGGTGAAGCACCTCGGCCGAGCAGAGTTAGGGCGCCCGTCCAAGCCTCAGATGCCCCGCAATCTCGGGCTAAGTGGCAGATAAACGACCGCGAGATCCGTCCTCGCACGATGACGTGCATGTGGCACGACGCGGCGCCGAGGCCCGCGCGACAAGAGACGCGCGGGCCCCGGAACCGGCCGATCAGGTGAGGTTGCGGCAGCGCGGCTCAGCCTCGAGAGCCGGCCCGATCTCCGGGTTCGGGAGGAGCACCGCGATGGGGCCCGGGTAGTTGCTCAGCACGTCCATCTGCTTGCCGAGGTCCGTGGTGAACTTCTCCAGGTCCTTCTGGTTGTCGAGCTTCGCGGCCTTCACGCTCTTCTGCACGACGCCGAGCTGCTGGCTGATGGTCTCCATGCCGCCGACCGCCTGCGTCCATTCGGTGGACGCGCGGCCGTTCGGCGGGGCGCCGACCTTCTCCAGCGTCGTGACCTGCGCCTCGAGCTGCTTCTGCGCCTGCGTGAAGAAGCGGGCCAGCGAGTTCTGCGTGGTCCCGACCTCCGCAGCCTCCAGATTCGGCGGGGTCAGGGGCTCGCTGGTGTCAGCCATGGCGGTGCAGAGCTTCTTCGCCCACGCACGCTCCGCCGACGAGTCGGCGGACACTTCCTTGGCCAGCGCGGCCTCCTTGGCCTTCGCCTCCTTCTTCTCCTCCTCGGTGGTGGCCGTCTGCGACGGCGACTTCGGGATCGTCGTCCCCGCCGGCGCGGCGTCGGCCTTCTCCGCCGGCTCGTCGTCCGAGCCGCAGCCCACCAGCATGGCCGCCGCCAACACCGCGGCGGCGCACGCCTTCATGGTCGTTCCTGTCCTCATCACAGATTCCCCCTGCTTCTTCCCCAAGTTGCCTTACTGACCACAGGTCGACGTGGCGGGCGCTCCGTTGAATCGCGAGGTGATGAACGCCAGCGCGTCCGTGTTCCCGCGACCCACCGTGGTGACATGCCCGGTGTCGAACTCCTTCCAGGTTACGCTCATGCCGAGCCCGCAATACTTATCCCGCAGCTGACGGGCCTGGTCGTACTCGACGATCGGGTCGTTCGGCGCGTGGTACTGGTACACCGGGACGTTGATCTTGGTCGAGCCAAGCGTGTTCTCGGCGATGCGCAGGAGCCACGGCAGCTGGCCGAACGGCAGCGGGCTCATGTAGTCCGACGCCTGCTTGCCGTCGTAGCTGAGCAGGAGCTCGATCGTGCAGTCGCCGGCCTCCATGGCGGCGAGCGTCGACGTGCCGGCGGCGTTGAGGTAGGTCCCCAGCTGCAGCTCGTCGGAGTACGCGTTGTCGAGGCCGATCAGCGCGTAGAGCATGAAGCCGAAGCCCGGCTTGCCGTTCAGGCCGATGGCGACACTCGCGAGGTTCGCGGGCACGCCGCCGCCGCTGACGCCCTGGAGGTTGATCTCCGGTGCGTACGTGGGCTGCAGCTGGCCGGCCCACATCGAGGCGCCGCCGCCCTGCGAGAAGCCGTGGATGACGACCTTCGCGTCATCGGCCAGCCCGGCCTCAGGCAGGCGCGTCGCGGCACGGATGCCGTCCAGCACCGCCGGGCCCATGGCCTTGCCGACCATGTACGACGTGTTCGGGTTCTGCTTGTAGCCCTCGTAGTCGGTGACCGACACGGCGTAGCCGGCCTTCAGCAGCCGGTTGATCATCGACTGTTCGTAGAACGATCCCGAGTTGATGAAGCGCGAGATGGTGCACTTGAACGCCGGGCCGCTCGTGCCGCCGTTGAACGCCACGATGGGCGTCGTGGCCGGGTTCTTGCCCTTCGGGACGAGGACGGTGCCGGTCACGACGTTGGGGCGCTGCAGCGCGTCGGTCGACAGGTACATGACCTGCCAGGCGTCCGCCAGGCTGCGGGCCGTGGGCGGCCCCGCCTTTGACGGGCGCGCACGGATGACGTCGCCCGGCTCGCCCGCCGGCAGCGTGGCCGGAGGCGTGTAGAACGGGTCCGGCGCCGCGTTGGGCGTCGGCGCCGGGAAGCTGCGGTCGATGACCGGAGCGGCGGTGGCCTGACCGACGGCGCCGAGCATGAGCCCGGCCAGCGCGACGGCGGTGCCGCGCGCGATCCTGGATGTGAAGGTGCGGTTCATGGCTGCCGTCCTACGCCTTCGGAGTCAGGTTGATGTCGATCAGATTGCCGCCGCCCTTGGCGAGCGGGCTGATGATGCCCTCCAGCAGGCCACAGCCCGTGAGGTCGCTGATGCCGTAGGAGCCCTTCAGGTTGCCGCCCTTGAGCGGGTCGAAGAAGGCATCCGTCGACTTCATGTTGGCGATGGACGCCGACCTGCTCCGGCACTGGCCGTCGCCGGCGATAGGCAGCACGCCGAAGAGATACAGCTGCTTCAGGCGAATCTTGAACTTGGCGGTTGCCGTCAGGACGCCGGCCTTCAGGGACCCGCGGGTCTTGTCGACCTGCTCGAACCCGATGTCGGCCTTGACCGGAATCAGGCCCAGGACCTTGAGGTTCGCCTTCGTGCTGTTCAGAACGAGGTCCGCGTCGTAGTTGCCGGTCGCGAGGTCGAGGTCTGCGTCGATGGAGCCGGTCAGCGGCACGGGGCCGGTCGTCAGCGTCTTCAGCGCCGACGTGCCCTTCAGCGTGTAGCCGTACTCGACGGGCGGCTGCGTGTCGTTGCCGACGGTGATCGTCGCCAGCGTCGTGTTCTGGCCCGGATCCTGGAAGCACTCGGTCTCGAAGTCCTCGAGCGCCGTCTGGGTGCCGTCAGCCAGGCGCGCGTCGAGCTTGAGCACGAGATCGCCCTCCACCTTGATGCTCGCCGACCCTGGGGTGCTGAACTGCAGCGCCGGGGTCTCGCCCGTCGCCGTGGTCTGGAACCCGCCCGTCGCGGGGACTGTCGTCTTCGTGAGCGTCGTGGGCACCTGGAGCGGCAGCCGCACGTCACCCGGCAGGGTGATGGACGCGCCGGCGACGGCCGTGCCCGCGATGGTCGCCGTCTCGAGTGCCTTGAGGCCGTAGGCGGCCTGGGCGCTGACGTCCGCCTTCGCGGAGATGGCGAAGGGCGGCGTGGAGGTGCCGACCGGGACGCTGGAAGGAATGTCGCTGGTGATCTGCAGCTTGAGCGGCTGCGGGTCCATCAGCGGGAAGTTGCAGGTGTAGTTCAGCGACAGCGAGACGGGAGCTGCGCTCGCGGGAGCGGCGGCAGCGGAGGCGAACAGGACGCCGAGCAGAGCAGCGGCGACGGGAACGCGACGTGCGCCGCTGGCGCGACGGATCGCGTGGTGGATCATGAACCCTTGCCTTTCGGGCTGGACAGGAGACAGGTGGAGAAAGCACCGGCGCCCCCGCCACACCAGGTGACGGGGGCGCCGGAGTGAGTCACATCGGACTCACGCGGTCATCTGAGCGGGTGCTCAGACCTTCGGCGTGAGGTTGATGTCGATGGTGTTGCCGCCGCCCTTGGCGAGCGGGCTGATGATGCCCTCGAGCAGACCGCAGCCCGTGAGGTCACTGATGCCGTAGGAGCCCTTCAGGTTGCCGCCCTTGAGCGGGTCGAAGAAGGCATCCGTCGACTTCATGTTCGCGATGGTCGCCGACTTCGTGCGGCAGGTACCGTCGCCCGCGACCGGCAGCACACCGAAGAGGTAGAGCTGCTTCATGCGGATGTTGAACTTCGCCGTGGCCGTCAGGACGCCATTGGCCAGCTTGCCGCGGGTCTTGTCGACCTGCTCGAAGCCGATGTCGGCCTTGACCGGGACGAGGCCCAGGATCTTCAGGTTCGCCTTGGTGCTGTTGAGCACCAGGTCGGCGGTGTAGTTGCCCGTGGAGAGATCCAGGTCAGCGGCGATCGAGCCACTGAGCGGCACCGGGCCGGTCGTCAGCGTCTTCAGCGCCGACGTGCCCTTCAGCGTGTAGGCGTACTTGACGCCCGGCTGCGTGGTGGCTTCCTTCGTCTTGACGGTGATCTCCGTGCTGAACGGACCGGTCTGCGGCTTCGTGTCCTTGGCCTGGACCTTGAACTTGTAGTCCGTGTTCGCGGTGAGACCCGAGACCGTCGCGGTCGTGCCGGTCACCGAGGAGACCTTGGCGCCGTTCTGGTAGACGTCGTAGCCGCTGATGCCCTTGTCATCGGTGGCGGCGGTCCAGTTCAGCGTGACCGAGTTGCTGGTCGAGGTGCCGGCGAGGCCCGTGGGGGCGCTCGGCGGGTTGTCGACCGGCGCCTGGCCGGCGAGCGTCTCGATGATGACCGAGGGGCTGTAGGCCGAGAAGTTGCCCGCGGCATCCTTCGCGCGGACGTCGATCTCGTAGACCTTGCTCGGCTCCAGGCCGGTGAGCTCCGTGGTCGTCACGTTGCCGACCTGCTTGACCTGGCCCTCGTAACGGACCTCGTAGCCGGTGACGCCGACGTTGTCCGTCGACGCGGGCCAGCTGATCTTGATCGAGTTGGACGTGACGTCGGCGCTCGAGTTGATGAACGGCTCGCCCGGGACGCTCGGCGCCTGGGTGTCGCCGCCGCCGCCGGCCTGGCTGACCACGACGGTCTGCAGGGTCTTGTTCTGACCGGCGGGGTCGAGGACACACGGCACGTCGAACGTGTTCGGGTCGCCGTCGCTGTCGACCGGGACGACCGGCGGCAGGACGATGGCCGAACCGTCGGCGCGCTTGGCGGCGATGTTCAGGTCGAGCTTGTCGACGGTGATGCCGACGTTGCCCGCCTGGGTGAAGGTCAGCGACGGGGTCTCACCCGTCAGGCCCTCGAAGCGCAGCGGCGGAGCGGCCGGCTTGGTGACCTCGGGAATGGCGATCGGGACCTGCACCGGCAGGGTGAAGTTCGGCGCGGTGACGGTGGACGTCGCCTTCGAGGTGCCGGAGATCTTGTTGGCACCGATCAGGTCGAGGCCCTGGTAGGTGCCCAGGTCGGCCTCGGCAGACGCCGAGATGGCGAACGGCGGGGTGGGCGTACCCGTCTCCCACGTGGCGGGGATCGCCGCATCGATGTTGACCGTGAGGCCACGCTCACCGATGAGCGGGTAGGTGCACTTGTACGTCTGCGTCAGCTGTGCAGCGTTCGCGGGTGCGGCAGCCGCCATGGCTGCGAGGGCGGTAACGCCGGCGGCAGCCAGCGTCTTCCGCGCCCCAAGGGACATAAGGGACACTCGGACTCCTCCTCAATGAAGCTGGAGCGCACTCCCCGGCACTGCCAGCTGTGATGACAATCGCCTCTAGGACAGTGGCGACGAGGCGAGTCTCCGGGATGTGTGATCTGTGGCACGCTCCGAGACCCCAAAGGGCTTCGTATCCAGGTCCAAAAGTTCCCTATTTGCTGGTCTTTTCACGCCCATGACCCACCGAGATCCGGACTCGCACGATGACGCGAGAGTGGCACGACGTATGACGGCGACCTCCGTGCTGGCCGATCGCGCGAGCCGTGCGATCGTCGTCGCGCTGGGTGATGCCCGTGGCGCACCGCTGTCCGCTGCCGAGATCTACGCGGCGTCTCATGTCGGGCTCGCGCTGAAGCTGCGGCTCCTGCGTGACCGCCTGCGCGAGCTCGAGCGTGCGGGCGTCGTGACCGCCGCCGATGTCGATCCCGCCGCGCACGGCCCCGGCCTGCACTGGGTGCTCACGAGCTCCGGGCAGGATCTGCACCGTCTCCAGTCCGTGATGCAGCACATCGTGAGCGACGCCTCCGGACTTCCGGATACGACGGCGGCGCCGGTTCGCGACCGGGCGGTCGAGCGGACCCTGCAGGCGCTGGCCGACCCGGCGGTGATGCGGATCGTCACGGCGCTGGCTGCCGGCAGCGAGCTGGATCCCACCGAGCTCGAGGCGGCGTGCCGCCCGACCCCAAGGCGCACCCTCTACCGGAGGTTGAACCTTCTGGTGGAGACCGGGGTGGTGATCCGTGAGACGAGCCGGGGCGTTCCGCGTCGCACCCGGTACTCCATCTCGGCGACCTGGCGGCAGGCCGCCGTGCTGCCGCTGCTCGGTGCATGGTGGGAGGGCCGCCACCGGGCGGCCGACGATCCCGTGGACATCGAGGGGCCGCTGCGGATCGTGCTGCCGACGGTCCGGGTCGCACGCCTGCCCGCGGCCGCGCGCGTGCTGTGGGTCGTCGACCAGAACGCGGCGAGCCAACGCCTCCTGCTCGAAGCCGATGGCGACCGGCTGCGACTGGTGGACACCCCGTCTACCGACGAGGCCGACGCCGCGACGACCGGCACCCCGCGCGCATGGACCGCCGCGCTGGTGGCCGACCAGCTCGGCGACCTGCGCATCAGCGGCGACCACCTGCTCGCGCACGCGGTGCTCGAAGCGGTGCGCTCCGCGCTCTTCGCCTCGGTGCGCTAGGCGCGGGCCGCCTGCGCGGCCGCGGCCTCTGACGGCACGACGGGCGCGTCCTCCGCGGCCACGTGGCGCGCGGCCCACGCGCCGATCTCCCGCAGCGACGTGCGGGCCTCAGGCGTCCCCCAGACCGGCACGACGTGCGGATGGCGGTGGAAGACCTGCAACTCGGTCTCCACACCCGCGCCCGCGAGCCGGGCGGCCATCCGGCGCGAGTCGTCGGTGATGAGCTCGCGCGAGCCGACCTGCAGGAGCGTCGGCGGGAAGCCGGACAGCAGCTCCTCGGGCGCGTAGAGCGGGGACAGCCGCCAGTCGGTGGGATCGCGCGGGCCCACGATGACGTTCACCAGCCGGGAGACGACCTCCGGCGGGATGAACGGGTCGAGGCCGGCGTTCGCGGTGACCGAGTCGCCCGTCATCGCCAGGTCGGCCCACGGCGAGAGCAGCACCAGCGCCGCCGGGACGGGCAGCCCATCCTCGATCGCGTGCAGCACGAGCTCCAGCGCGATGCCGCCGCCGGCCGAGTCGCCGGCGACGACGATCGCCTCCGCCGGGATCCCCGACGCGAGGAGATGGCGGTACGCGGTGAGCGCGTCGTAGGTCGGCACAGGTGGCCAGTGCTCGGGCGGCAGCCGGTAGTCGATGGCCAGCGCCGGCGACGACGTGACGTGCGAGATGCGCGAGACGAGGTTGCGGTGCGTGCGCGGGGAGCCGAAGACGTACCCGCCGCCGTGGATGTAGAGAACCGCCCGCGTGCCGGTCGCCTCGCGGGCGCGCGGCGCGGTGACCCATTCGGCGGGCAGGTCCTCGATCAGCGTCTGGCGGACCTCCGTCCCCCGGACGACCGGGATCGGGCCGGGCGGCTCGAACGCGCGCTGGGCGAGCCGCAGGCCGCGCCGGGTGAAGCGCCACTGCGTCACGACCGGGGTCCACGTCGAGCGCAGCGCGCGGTCCACCCCGATCGCCTGGCGGCTGACGGGGCCGAACTCTCGGACGGTCGGGGCGGCGGACATGCGCGACAGTCTGACCGGTGTCGTTGTCACAGGCCAGGACATGAGACGCGTACGGGCGCGGAGATAGCATCCCCGCCCATGCGCACTGCCGTCCTCACCGTGTCGAACGATGTCGTCCACCGGCGCCGTGATGACGAAGCGGGCCCGCTGCTCGCCGAGCTCGCCGAGGCCACCGGCCTGGACGTCGACACGATGGAGGTCGTCCCCGCCGACTTCGACCTCATCGAGGACCGGCTGCTGACCTACGTCGACGAGAGCTTCGCGCTCGTCCTGACGGCGGGTGGCTGCGGCCTGGAGCCCGAGGACATCGTCCCCGAGGCGACGCTGAGCGTCATCGACCGGGAGGTCCCGGGCCTGGCCGAGGCGATGCGCGCGGAGGCGATGCGCCACGCGCCGACCGGCGCGCTGACGCGGGGCGTCAGCGGCGCGGCGGGCGGCACGCTGATCATCAACCTGCCCGGAACGGCCAGCGCGGTCCGCGAGCTGTACCCGGTCCTCGGCCCGGCGCTCATCCCGGCCGTGACCTCCATGAGGCGCGCGCGTGGGCTCGAGCCCGGCCGTTGAGCTGCACGCGCTCGGCCGGCGCTTCGGCGAGCGCACCGCGCTGGAGGGCGTGACCCTCGACGTCCCCGCCGGCGCGACGCTGGCGATCCTCGGTCCCAACGGCGCCGGCACGTCGACGCTGCTGCGGATCCTGGCGGGCCTGCTGCGCCCGACCGAGGGCGTGGCCCGGGTGCTGGGCCGCCCGCTGCCCGACGAAGGCTGGGCCGTGCGGGGGCGCGTCGGCTTCCTCGCCCACGAGGCGATGCTCTACCGCGAGCTCACCGCGCGCGAGAACCTGCGCTTCCACGCCGGGCTCTTCGGCGTCGCGCCCTCGCGTGTAGATGACGTCCTCGATGCGGTCGGCCTCGGTGCCCGGGCCGACGACCGTGTCGCGGAGCTCTCGCGCGGGATGACCCAGCGCGTGTCGGTGGCGCGCGCGGTGCTGCACGACCCCGAGGTGCTCCTGCTCGACGAGCCGGTGGCGAACCTCGACCCCGGCGCGGCCGAGCAGGTCGGCCCGCTCATCGGGCGCGGCAGCGGCCGGACGCGGGTGCTGACGAGCCACGACCCGGCCGCGGCGGCGGCCGACGCCGACCTCGTGCTCGCGCTGCGCGACGGTCGGCCGGTGTTCGCCGGCCCGGCGGCGGACTTCGATCTGGCAGGGCTGTACGCGTGACGCGCACGGTCGGCGTGCTGCTGCGCAAGGAGCTGCTGCTCGAGCTGCGCATGCGCGAGTCCATCCCCGCGATGGCGCTGTTCAGCATCACGGTGTTCGTCGTCTTCCACTTCGGGCTCGACGCCGACCGGGTCGAGGGCCAGCTCGCCGCCGGGGTGCTCTGGGTGACGGTGCTGCTCGCCGCGCTGCTGGGCATCAACCGGCTGTTCGTCACCGACGCCGAGCAGGGCGGCTTCGACGCGTTCCTGCTCGCGCCCGTGGACCGGACCGCGCTGTACGTCGCGAAGGCGCTGGCGTTGCTGCTCTACCTGCTGCTCGTGCAGCTCGTCGCGATCCCGGCGTTCGGCGTGCTGCTGCTGGGCCCCGGCCTGGACCAGGCGCTGCCGGGGCTGCTGCTCGTGGTCCTGCTCGCCGACATCGGGATCGTCGTGATCGGCACGCTGGTGGCCGCGATCGCCATCCGGACCCGCACGCGTGACCTGATCGTCCCCCTGCTCGCGCTGCCGCTGCTGATCCCCGTGGTGCTCGCCGCATCGGAGCTGACGGCGCCGCTGTTCCTGGAGGGCGGCGCGGAACCGCTGCCCGGAAACTGGCTCACGCTCGTATCCATCTATGATCTGTTGTTCGCGCTGATCGCCTACGCGATCTTCGACTTCCTGCTGGAGGACTGACCTCAACGATGTACGGCAAGGGCCTGCGCCCCCTGGCGGCCGCCA
>SYBY01000436.1 GCA_005788585.1 Actinomycetota bacterium
ATGCTGCACGTCATCGACCGCGACGGCCTGGTCGACGACGCCTTCGTCGCCCGCCGCACGTCGGGGTGGGAGCAGGCACGCGCGGTCGCGCATGACTGGCCGCCGTCGCGGGCGGCGGAGGTCTGCGGGGTGCCGGCCGAGGACATCGAGCTCGCGGCGCGGAAGTTCGCGACCGCCGGCGGCTCGATGGCGTTGTGGTCGATGGGGGCGAACCAGTCGACCGTAGGGACGCTGAAGAACCGGGCGCTCATCAACCTGTGTCTGGCGACCGGCCAGATCGGCCGCCCCGGCGCGGGCCCCCTGTCGCTGACCGGCCAGCCCCACGCGATGGGCGGCCGAGAGACCGGCGGGCTGGCGCAGCTCCTGCCCGGCTACCGCAAGGTCGAAGTCGACGAGGACCGCGCGGCGATGGAGGCCCACTGGGGCGTGCCTGCCGGTTCCATGTCGCCGGTCCCCGGCCTGCCCGCAGTGGACCTGTTCGACGCGCTGGCCGAGGGCCGCGTCAAGGCGGTGTGGATCGTCGCGACGAACCCGCTCGTATCGATGCCCGACAACGCCCGTGCACGTGCGGCCCTGGAGGCGGCCGAGCTCGTCGTGGTCCAGGACGCCTACCACCCGACCGAGACCTCGTCGCTCGCCCACGCCGTCCTGCCCGCGGCCGCGTGGCCGGAGAAGGACGGGGCGATGACGAACTCCGAGCGCCGGATCGCGCTCGTGCGCCGCGCGCTGGATCCGCCGGGTGCCGCGCGCGCGGACTGGGAGATCTTCGCGGGGGCCGCGCGGCATCTCGGGTACGGCGACGACTTCGCGTGGAGCTCGGCGGCGGAGGTCTTCGAGGAGTTCGCGGCCTGCACCGCCGGCCGCGTCTGCGACTACTCGGGCGTCTCGCACGAGCGGCTGCGGATGGAGGGCTCGGTGCAGTGGCCGGCACCGGCGTCGGCCGCCGCGCGCGCGGCCGATCGCCTGTACCCCGACCACGTCTTCCCCACGCCGGACGGGCGCGCGCGGTTCGCGCCCACGCCCCACGACGCGCCCGCGGACGCGCTGGACGAGGACCACCCGCTGCTGCTGACCACGGGCCGGATCACCGACCAGTGGCACACGATGACGCGGACCGGCAAGTCACCGATGCTGCGCGCGGCGGCCGGAGATCCGTTCGTCGAGCTGCACCCCGATGACGCCGCGCGCTTCGGCGTCACGGACGGTGAGGACGTGCGCGTGGTGTCCCGCCGGGGCGCGGTCGTCCTGCGGGCGCGCGTGACGGACGCCATCGCACCGGGGGTCGCCTTCGCGCCGTTTCACTGGGGCGCGCTGCACGTCGCGGCGGGCGCGGGAACGCTGAACGCGACGACGCTCGGCGCGGTCGACCCGACGTCGAAGCAGCCGGAGCTGAAGGCGGTGGCCGTCCGGGTCGAGCGCGTGCGTGGGGCGAGTTTGCGTCCGTCACGAACGCAAACTCGCCCCGGACGGTCCCGGCTCGTCGTCGTCGGGACCGGCATGGCCGGGCTCGCCGTCGTCGAGGAGGCCCTGCGCCGCCGGCCCGCCGGGACGTGGCAGGTGACGATGCTCGGCGAGGAGCCCCACCCGCCGTACAACCGCGTCCTGCTCTCCAAGCTGCTCGCGCGCGACGCGGGATCGGGTGAGCTCGAGCTGCGCCCGCCGACGTGGTTCTCCGACCAGGGCGTGGACCTGCGCGGCGGCCTGCCCGCCCGCGAGATCGACACCGGCGCGCGGACGGTCACCGACGCGTCCGGCACGCCGCACGACTACGACGCGCTCGTGATCGCCACCGGATCGCGTGCGTTCGTTCCGCCCATCCCCGGGGTCGACCTCCCCCACGTCGGGGTCTTCCGGACCTGGCGCGACGCGGACGCCTTGGCCGCGGCCACGCCGGGAGCGCGGGCGATCGTCCTCGGCGGCGGCCTGCTCGGGCTGGAGGCCGCCGCCGGCCTGCGATCACGCGGCGTGCGGGTGACGGTCGTGGAGCTCGCGCCGCGGCTCATGGGCCGCCAGCTCGACGACGACGGCGCCGCGGTCCTGCGCCGCGAGCTCGAGTCCCAGGGCCTCGACGTCGAACTCGGCGTCGGCGTCACGCGCATCGCGCGCGACCACGTCGAGCTCAGCGACGGACGAACGCTGCCCGCGAGCCTCGTCGTCGTCGCGGTCGGTGTGCGGCCGGAGACGAGCCTCGCGCAGGCCGCCGGGATCGAGGTCGACCGCGGCATCGTCGTCGACGACGAGCTGCACACCAGCGCCGACGGTGTCTGGGCCGCGGGCGAGTGCGTCCAGCACCGTGGCACGGTCTACGGGCTGTGGGCGCCGCTCGCCCAGCAGGCGCGGGTCGTGGGCGCCCGCGTGGCCGGAGACCCCGCGGCGTTCCACGGCGCGATCACCGCGACGACGCTGAAGGTCAGCGGTGTCGGCGTGTACGCCGGCGGCGTGGCGGACACCGACCTCGACGCGGGCCACGACGAGGTCGTGCACCGCGACACCCGCACCGGCGTCTACCGCAAGCTCGTCCTCGACGGCGACCGCCTGGCGGGAGCGGTCCTGCTCGGTGACACCGGGGACGCGACGAGGCTCACCGACCTCCTGCGCACCGGCGATCCAGTGCCCGAGCACCTGCTCAACCCGGCCGGCGGGCACGTTGACCGCCCCGAGCCGTGCGCGACCGACACCGTGTGCGCGTGCAACGCCGTCACCCGTGGGGACATCGACACGGCGATCACGGCCCGCGGGCTGCGCACCGTCGCCCAGGTCGGCGCCGCAACGCGCGCGGCCACCGGCTGCGGCGGCTGCGCGCCCGACGTGGAGCGCATCCTGGCCGAGCGTTCATCGGACCGAAACACAACCGCCGCGGAGACGAAACCGGCACCGGCAACCATGGCCTCATGAGCGAGCGAGATCGGATCGTCATCGTCGGAGGCGGGATCGCCGGGCAGGCCGTGGCCGAGGCCCTGCGCGAGCGCGACCCCGACGTCGCCATCACCCTGATCTGCGGTGAGGACGCGCTGCCCTACGACC
>SYBY01000437.1 GCA_005788585.1 Actinomycetota bacterium
CCGCGCGAACGTGATGGTGAACTCGTAGTCGGAGAAGGAGACGTTCGCGAAGTTCGCGTACGTCCCGGCCATGACCTCCGGGCTGAAGTGCAGGTTGATGGAGCGCTCGGGCCCCGCATCGCTGTCGACCATGCCGCGTACCATCGCACAGCGATGCGCTTCATCGTCCTCGCCGTCGGCCGGCTGCGGCCCCCGTACGTCGACGACGTGCAGCACTACCAGAAGCTCATCGCCCGTCAGGCGCGGGTCGAGGTGGTCGAACTGCGTGAGGAGGAGAAGGTCGGCAAGCGCATTCCGGAGGGTGCGTTCGTCTCCGTGCTGGACGCCGGTGGCCAGGAGATGGACTCGGTGGCGTTCTCGCGCTTTCTCGAGGATCGCCGGCAGGGCGGGCGCGACGTGTGCTTCGTCATCGGCGGGCCGAAGGGGCTGCAGCTCGAGCACCAGATCGACCACCGGCTGTCGCTCGGGCCGATGACCCTGCCGCACCAGCTCGCGCGGGTCGTCCTGCTCGAGCAGCTCTTCCGGGGCCACAAGATCCTGGCCAACGAGCCGTACCACTACTGACGCTGTCGAATACCCTGGCGGCATGTCCCCGACGCCTGCCGCCACTGCGCCCCTGGATGTCCTGCGCGGGGCGCTGCGCGATGCGGCGCAGGCCGTCGGAGGCGACGGGCAGGTCGGAGACCGGGCGACGCTCGAGCGCCCCAAGCGCGACGACTTCGGCGATTACGCCACGAACGTCGCGATGCTCCTGGCGCCGGTCGTGGGCGGCCCGCCGCGCGACATCGCCGGCAAGGTGGGCGAGGAGCTGCAGACGCGGCTCGGCCCGCTGCTGGACCGTGTCGAGGTCGCAGGCCCCGGGTTCCTCAACCTCTTCCTCTCGGACGCCTGGCACGCGGCCGCGCTGACGTCGGTCCTCGCGGCGGGCGAGCGGTTCGGTGCGGGCGGGGCCGGGCAGCCCGAGCGGCTGAACGTCGAGTTCGTCAGCGCGAACCCGACCGGGCCGCTGCACGTCGGCCACGCCCGCAACGCGGCCTACGGCGACGCCCTGTCGCGGATCTTCGCCTTCCACGGCCACGAGGTGGTCCGGGAGTACTACGTCAACGACTTCGGGTCGCAGATCGCACGGCTCGCCGAGTCGGTGCGGGCGCGGGCCCGTGGCGAGGAGGTCGGCGAGGACGGCTACCAGGGCGACTACGTCCAGGCCATCGCCGACGCGATCCCCGACGCGGCCACGATGGAGCTCGACCCGCTCGGCCAGAAGGCCGTCGCGCTCATGACCGAGCGCATCCGTGAGTCCCTGCACTTCTTCGGCGTCGACTTCGACGTGTGGTTCAGCGAGCGCTCGTTGCACGAGCCCAGCGCGGCCCTCGGCGGCCAGGATCCCGTGACGCATGCGTTCGCTACCCTCGCGGACCTCGACCAGACCTACGCGCATGAGGACGCCCTGTGGCTGCGCTCCAGCCAGCACGGCGATGACAAGGACCGCGTCCTGGTGCGGTCCACCGGTGAGCACACGTACTTCGCCAGCGACATCGCGTACATGCTCGACAAGCGCGAGCGCGGGTTCGACCGCCTGCTCTACGTCCTGGGCGCCGACCATCACGGCTACCGGGCGCGCATGGCGGCGGCGTATGAGGCCCTCGGCGGCGACGTCGCCTCGCTCGACCTCCTCATCATGCAGTTCGTGCACCTCGTCGAGCGCGGCGAGCGGTCGTCGATGAGCAAGCGCAGCGGCGAGTTCGTCACGCTCGACGACCTCGTCGCGGAGATCGGCGTCGACGCCGCGCGGTGGTTCCTGCTGCAGCGCAGCCACGACACGACGATCGACCTCGATCTGGATCTCGCGCGCGAGGAGTCCGCCGAGAACCCGGTCTACTACGTGCAGTACGCCCACGCGCGGATCTCGTCGGTGCTCGACAAGGCCGGAGCGGACCGGGTCGCCGCCGCGCTGGGCGCCGAGCACTCCGGCGTCGCGCTGCACCCGTCGGAGAAGGCGCTGGTCAAGAAGCTGCTGGCGTTCCCCGCGGAGATCGCCGAGGCCGCGGAGCGCCGCGCGCCGCACCGGGTCGCCACCTACGCGCTGGAGGTGGCGCAGACGTTCACGGCGTTCTACCGCGACTGTCAGGTCGTGGGCGCCGAGGGCGAGGGCGTCGAGGACCTGCGGATCGCGGTGTCGGTGGCGGCGCGGCAGACGATCGCGACGGCGCTGGGCCTGCTCGGGGTGACCGCGCCGGAGACGATGTAGCTACAGCGAGTAGACGAAGTCGAGGCCCAGCTTCTCCATGACCTGCTGCGCCTCGTCGTTGAGGGTCGTCAGCCCGCCGGTCAGCAGCAGGATGCCCATCGCGATGAGGATCGCGCCCGAGATCGCGGTGACCAGCACGTAGTGGTCGCGCAGCCACCGGAACGCGGTGGTCGCCCGGTCGAACGCGACGGCGCACAGCAGGAACGGGATCGCCAGGCCGAGCGAGTAGCTGGCCAGCAGCACGCCGCCCTGGCCGACGGAGTCCGACGTCGACGCGGCGGTGAGGATCGACCCGAGCGTCGGCCCGACGCACGGGGTCCACGCGATGGCGAACGCGGCGCCGGCGATGACCGGGCCGCCGGTGGCGCGGAGCATCAGCGCGTCCGGCCGCCACTCGCGGTTGAGCCGGTCGATGAACGGCGTCGACAGGAAGTAGACGCCCAGCAGGATGATCACGACACCCGCGATCTGCTCGAGCAGGCGGCGGTGGTCGGCCAGCAGCGAACCCAGGCCGGTCGCGGTCATCCCCAGCGCGACGAAGATGATCGTGAACGACAGACAGAAGACGGCGGCGGGCCACAGCACGCGGCTCAGCGGATGCTCGCCCTCCTGCATGTCGGCGACCGACACGCCGCTGACCGCCGACAGGTAGCCGGGGACGAGCGGCAGCACGCAGGGGGAGACGAAGCTCGCGAACCCGACCGCGAACGCGGCGATGAGCGTGGTGTCGGCGGCCGCGAGGATCATCCGTCGTACCGGGCGAGGTCCGCGTCCAGGCGCGCGGTGTCCTCGGCGCTGAGCGCGGGGCCGCCCGCGGCGGCCGCGGGCGCGGCCGATGCCCGGTCGCGGCGGCGGCGCGGCAGCAGGGCGAGCAGCCCGATGGCCAGGCCGCCGAGCAGCACGATCGGCCCGACGTAGGCCATGATGCCGAAGCCCTCGTCGTCGGGGTCGGCCAGCACGTCCTGCCCGTACTCGGACACGAGCGCGGCCTTGATCTGCTCCTTGTCCTGCCCGTCGGCGATGAGCTCGCGGATGAACGCGCGCTGCTCGTCGGCCTGTGGGCTCTGCGCGGTGTTCAGCGGCATGTTGCACGTCGGGCACATGACCTCGTCCTCGATGTCGGGCAGCGAGGCCTGGCCGAACGCCGCGGCGGGGGCGAGCAGCAGCGCGAGCAGCGCGATGAGCAGCCCACGCGTCATGCGCCCACCCGGTCCAGCGCGTTGGTCATGAACTCGTCGTCGACCTGGCCGCGGGAGATCGCGACGATCTTCCCGTCGCCGTTGATGACGAAGGTCTCGGGCAGCGCGCGTGTGCGGTAGTCCTCGGCGAGCTTGCCGTCGACGTCGCGGACGCTGGGGAACGTGATGCCCTGCTCCTTGACGAATCGCTTGGAGGCGGGGCTCGCGTCGCGGTAGGTCACGCCGAGCACGGTGCCGCCGGCGGCCTCGAGGCGCTTCTGGGCGCGCTCGAGCACGGGCGCCTCGTCTTTGCATGGACCGCACCACGACGCCCAGAAGTTCACGACGACCGGCTTGCCCTTCAGGTCGGCCAGCGACGTGGGCCCGTTGCCTTCGAGCCGCGGCAGCGGGCGATCTGGCGCGGTGGGTGTCTCTCCTGCCTGCACGGCGGCGTCCAGCGACGAGTCCTCGCCGTTGGCGAGCAGCCCGTACGCGAGGAGCGCGATGAGTGCTGCGGCCGCGACGGCGGCGACGATCGGACCTGCCCGGGACATCCCCTCCAGGGTACGGGACGGCCGGGTTGCGCCCGCGCCCGGCTACGCGCCGTGGTCGTCGGCGACCGCCGCGGCGGCGGTCAGC
>SYBY01000438.1 GCA_005788585.1 Actinomycetota bacterium
CCGCGCGGCGAGGCGATCGGCGTGCCGCTTCCGGCAACGCCGCGCGAGATCCCGATCGGGACCGGCGAGGTCCTGCGGGAGGGGCAGAGGGTCGCCATCCTCGGCTACGGCTCGGGCGTGCAGAAGGGCCTGGAGGCCGCGGACATCCTCGCCGAGCGCGGCATGGACGTCACGGTCGCCGACGCGCGCTTCGCCAAGCCGATCGACGTCGGGCTCGTCGCGCAGCTCGCCGCCGAACACGAGCTGCTCGTGACGGTCGAGGAGAACGTGCTCGCCGGCGGCTTCGGCACGGCCGTCTGGGAGGCACTCAACGACGCGGGCGTCTCGGGCGCCACGGCACGCATCCTGCGCGTCGGCCTGCCCGACCGCTACGTCACCCACGGCAAGCCGGCGTTGCTGCACGCGGAGGTCGGGTTCACCGGCGAGCGGATCGCCGAGCGCATCGCCGCCACGGTCGGCGACACGTCGAGCTTCGAGCCGGTCACCGCCGAGTAGCGGCCGCCCGGGGCGCCGCGGCCCGTCAGCCGGCGTCCTTGATGCGCACGACCCACGTCTCGTGCAGCCGCACGCCGGCCACGGTGAGGTCGGCGGCACCGTCGCGGACCGTGATGGTGCGGGTGCCCCGGTCATCCGGGCGCGTGAGCGCCGCGGCGCCGGTGGCGGGAATCCGCTCGATCCGGACCTGGACGCGCCGGTCCCGGCCCACGAACGGGAGCCGGTCGAGCGCGCGCAGCCGCACCCGGACGTCGGTCCGGGTGGCCGCGGGCGTTCCGGGGTGGGCGACGCCACGCCGCTCCGCGTAGGCGAGGACCACCGTCGCGGTGCGCTCGTCGGGCGCGCGGCGGCTGGCGATCGCAAGCAGCCGGGACCGCGAGGACGTGCTGCGGACCCGGAAGCCGATCCCGTCCGCGTACCGCTTGGTCGCCCACCAGACCGCCCGGGGCTGGAAGCTACGCGCCGGTGTCCGGGCGTCCTTCGGGGTGAGGAGCCCGTCGAGCGTGTCGTCGTAGCACGTCGATTGCCCTTCCGGGCCCCAGCATGCGCGCGCGGACGCATCGGCCCCGTGCTGTTCGAGCAGCGCGAGGGTGCCGAGCTGCTCGCCGGGATAGAGGTGGTCGTTCTGGGGGAGCGACTCGTTGACGTGCAGCTCACGGACGCCGACCTCCGCGCCTCGCGCCCCGTCGACGAACTGGCGCCTGGTGTCGCGCAGGTGCTGATCCATCGGTGGGATCCCCGATCCACCCGGGCCGGGGAACTCGTGCCAGGAGAGCGCGTCGACGCGGCACCCCGTCGCACGGCAGTGGTCGACCAGCCCGCCGAGCCAATCCGGCCGATAGGCCGCCGTGCTCGGACCGATGACGAACGCCCGGGCGCCGAGGACGTTGCGCAACGCTTGTTCGGCGACCCGGAAGGTGTCGTGGTACTGGGCGCGGGTGCCCTGCCAGAAGTAGGGGTGGTCGGGTTCGTTCCACACGTCCCACACGACGTTCGCGCCGCGGGCCTGGCGCGCCGCACGCTCGACGAAGCGCTCCCACTCGGCGAGGTCGGCGTAGGGGGCGCCGCGGCCGCCCCACGGAATCGCGGAGCCCGGCATACCCCAGAGATCGCTGAGCACCACGGTGTACCGCGCCCCGAAGGACACGCCGCGGCGGTACGGCGCGCTCGTGGGCAGGCCGCGGACGAGCCCCAGGCGCAGCGGGGCGATCCGCGCGTCGGGCGGGTCGACCTTGGAGAAGCTGTGAAGCACGCCCGTCATGGAAGGCCGCGGCGCGAGCCGGTCCCCGAAGTCCGCGGTCACGACCGGTGGGTCCGCCGCGCCTGCGGGACCGGCCCCGGCGGACAACGTCCATCCGGTGGCGATGAGTGCGACGGCGAGTACGGGGTGGCAGCGCATGGTTGCCTGATTGAACCGCCGCACCCGAGCCACGCGTTGCCGCTCTCACGGCTTCCTCACACACCGCGGACGAACGACCTACCGACGGTCACGCCGCGCTGGCCGCCAGCGCATCGGGCACCGGTGCGTCCGCTGGCCCGACGTACCTGTCCAGCCATTCCGTGAGTGCCCCCAGGCGCGTCCATGCCAGCTCGAGGTGCTCCTGCGCCGCCGCGGGATCGATCGACCGCTCGTCTGCGCGTCGTCGGCGGCGCCGGACCGTCGGCTGCAGCATCGCGGCGCCGTACAGCGACGTGTGGCGCAGCAGCTCCGCGCGCGGGTGCTCGCGGGGAATGCCGCGCGGGACGGTGCGTAACGTCGCGCCGTGGACCGTCAGGGCGCTGGCGCGCAGCTCCGCGACGATCCCTGCGAGGCCGGTGCCCGAGGTGGGCTCGTCGACCGCCGCGCGGTAGCGCGCCAGTTGGTCGCGGGTGAACGGACGGCGGTACCCGGCCATGGCCGAGAGCCCGTGCACCGAGATGTCGAGGACCAACGCTGACCCACTGCTTGGCCGGCCGGCCACCTCGCCGGCGACCGACGGCCAGTACGGATGCTCGCGGTTGGTCGCGAACCGCAGGTCACGCAGCTGGCGGAACACCCGCGGTGTGCCGCCGTGCTCGTCGGCGGCGCCGCGCAGCAGCGCGGCGAGCGGGTCACGCAACGCGGTCTCGTACACGTCGCTGGTCGCGGTGAAGAACGCGCGGGAGTTGTCCGCCGCGAGCTGGTCGAGCCAGTCGAAGGCGGCGGGGCCGAAGCCCGGGAAGTCAGAGAGCTCATGCATGCCCCGGGACCGTAGGCACGAAGGTGTGCCACGGGACCCCGTGATCGTCACAAGTCTGCGCACGACCGGACGCAGAAATAGAAACGGCCCGCTTTCGCGGGCCGTTCCTGGGGAGGAGAGATACTGCTATGTGATGGGTCTGTCTCTGTGTGGATCGGTGAGAGAAGTCTTGAGGAGTCCCGCTCCGCGCTTGGCGCGATCTGCGTTCATCCGATGAAAAGAAGTGTGCCCGCTCTGGGGTCACATGGGTGTGAGCTAGGTCACAGCGGGTGCAACGGATCCTGCGCCGGTGGTCGAATTGCCCGCATTTGCGGGGTTTCCGCTAGGTTGCCCGCCGTGACCCGGGTCCGCCTTGACGCCCTGCTCGCCGAGCGCGGCCTGTTCCCCTCGCGGACGCGCGCGGCGGCGTCGGTGATGGCCGGTGAAGTGCGTCTGGGAGCGCATGGCGAACGGGCGAGCAAACCCGGTCAGATGGTCGAGCCCGGGGTGGAGGTCCACGTCGACGAGCGGCCGCGATACGTCTCGCGCGGCGGCGAGAAGCTCGCCAACGCGCTCGACCTCCTGGGGGTCGACCCGTCGGGACGCCGCTGCCTGGACGTCGGCGCGTCGACCGGCGGGTTCACCGACGTCCTGTTACAGCGCGGCGCCGCGCACGTCATCGCGCTCGACGTCGCGTACGGTGAGCTCGACTGGGGACTGCGCGGCGACGACCGGGTCACCGTGATCGAGCGGACGAACGCACGAGCCATCTCCCGGAGCGATCTGCCCTACCGTCCGGAGTGCATCGTGGCCGACGTCTCCTTCATCTCCCTCACGAAGGTCCTGCCCGCCGTCCTCGCGTGCGCGGATGACCGGTTCGACGCCCTGGCGATGATCAAGCCCCAGTTCGAGCTCGGCCGCGGGAGGGTCGGCAAGGGCGGGGTGGTGCGCAGCCCTGACGACCGGCGTGAGGCGCTCGTCACCGTGGCCCAGGCCGCGCGCGACCAGGGCGCCGCGGTGCTCGGCTTCGCATCGTCCGGGCTGCCCGGCCCGAAGGGCAACCGCGAGAGCTTCGTCTGGCTCGCTGAGGCGGGCCGCGCCGGCGACGTAGCCGATCTCGAGACCGCCGCGCGCGAGGTGGAGCCGTGAGCCGCGGCGTCACCGTCGTCTCGCACCAGCGCCCCGGGCAGGTGGCGCACGCCGTCGACCGCCTGGTTGACGCGGCGCGGACCTCGGGGGTCGAGTTGCGCTTCGACCACGAGGAGGCGCAGAAGCTCGGGGTCACGCCGATCGACGGTGTCGTCGCCGTCGGGGCCCACCCGACGCAGGACGTGTCCCTCTGCGTCGCGCTCGGGGGCGACGGGACGATTCTGCGAGCCCTGCGCCGGTACGCGGGCACGGGCGTCCCGGTCTTCGCGGTGAACTTCGGCGAGGTCGGCTTCCTCGCGACGGTCGAACCGGAAGACCTCGACGAGGGCGCGTTCGAGCGCGCGTTCACCGGCGAGTTCGAGCATCTCGCCCTGCCGGCCATCGCCGTCGAGGTCGGCGACGGCGTGCAGGTCGCCATCAACGACGTGTCGATCCAGCGCCGCATCGGCGAGCGGGTCGCGACGCTGGCGTACGGCCTGGGCGGCGAGGAGGTCGGGTCGGTGCGCTGCGACGGGCTGGTCGTCTGCACGCCCGCGGGGTCGACGGGCTACAACCTCGCCAACGGCGGGCCGGTGCTCGCGTGGGGCGTGGAGGGCTACGGGGTGTCGTTCATCGCGCCGCACTCGTTCAACGCGCGGGCGCTCGTGGTCGCGCCGCACGACGTCCTGCACGTGCACAACCGCTCCGAGGAGCAGGTGGACATCTCCATCGACGGGCGGCCCGCGGGTCACATCGACCCGCAC